>JBDTPK010000291.1:0-4482 GCA_039932735.1 Nitrospirota bacterium | reverse complement strand
TTGTTGTTTCCATTCGGTGATCTGGGTGGGATGGACGCGAAACTGTTCGGCCAATGCCGCCAACGCGACGTGCGCCTTAACCGTCGCCCCGTGATTCCGTCGTGCTTTCTTCATCGCCTCGCTCCTCTGATTCGCCACCACCTGGTGGCTTCGGTGAAGCCAGGCTACCCCGTACCACACTGTCCGACTTTCCCGAGCCTCCTCTCTTGTCTGGTTATAGAACGTCAGGTAGCGCTCCAATCCCTGTTGCGCAGCGCTGACGGTCTCGTAGGCGTGCAGATACACCTCCTCGTATTTGAGCCGTTCCACGAACACGTTGTCGCGCCAGCAGCCTTCCCCATCCATGCTGATCCGGATCCTGTGGTCCTTCAATAGACCCGTGAATCCCAGGCTAGTGAACTGACCCCCTTGATCAGTGTTGAAGATCTCCGGCGTGTCAGAACTGGCCAGCGCCTCCTGGACCGCCTCGATGCAGAAATCGGTCGTCAGCGTGTTGGAGAGCCGCCACGCCAATACCCGGCGATTGGCCCAGTCCAAACAAATAGACAACGCCGCGCGGCATCGGGATGTAGGTGATGTCTGCCGCCCACACGTGAGTCGGGCGAGTGATCTCCAGCTGGCGCTGGAGATAGGGAGAGACTGTGTGGGCGGGATGCCGCTGGCTGATGCGAGGAAGGCAATACGTCGCCTCGATCCCCATGCGCCTCATCAGGGTTGCGACGTGCCGCCGCCCAATCGCATGGCCGTCTCTCCGCAAGAGGTCTCGCAGCATTCGAGCTCCAGCAAACGGATAGTCCAGATGAAGCGCGTCGAGCCGTCGCATCAACGCCAGAGCTGTTATCGAGACCGGTGCCGGCTGGTGGTGGGCCGTCGAGCAAGATAGCCCCAGGATCTGACATTGCCGAACGATCGACAGGGCGTGGGTTCGGGTGATCATCGCGTTGCGCTCAGCCATCCCGCCTTGATGAACGCCCCTTCTCAACAATCATGCTCCAGCGCCAGTTGTCCAATCTTCGCGTGGAGGACCTTGAGATCCGGCAGGTCCCACGTCGGTTTGGTCCCGCCAGACGCGTCGGCGGCCCGCGTCAGCAATTGCTGCTTCCCTTGCTGCTTCCCTTCTGTGATCTGGGTGGGATGGCCCTGAAAGTGATCGGCCAATTCGGCCAGCGTCTTGTCACCCTTGCACGCCGCTAAGGCTATCTGAGCCCTGAATGCCGCTCCATGATTGCGTCTCGTTCACTTCATCGCCTCGCTCCTTGGTTCTCCCCTTGGATTGTCGGTACTGTCCGAATTTCCGAGACCCTCTCTCACTGCCCACCATATACCTTCACAACTTCCGCATACCACTTGATAAATAGTAAGAAAACCAGACACATACACGTATCCATCCGGTCCTTGGATGAGGTCCAGTAACAATCCCAGTCCTCCATGAAAGGCGAGGCTGGCCGAGCCGAGATGGTCTAGGTGTGCTCCGGTGCCAGCTAGCGCAATGCGGTGCAGCTGGCCCGTTGACATCGGCGAACAGCAGATTGTTGTGAAAGGCCGACGGATACACCGCATGTGGCGGAATGGTGACGAGCCCTGTGAGGCCGCGCGTCGACGTGAAGGCCACGATAGGATCGCGGAACCTTGCATTGTTGGCCATCCCGTGACAATGGGTCACCGATAGTTCCCCCCTTCACAATACGATTGACCTCGTCATTGCAGTCCGGGCCATTCTCTTTCACCCAAAGATCGCCGGTTTGAGGATGAAAGACCATGCCGAAACTGTTGCGCAGGCCCATCGCATAGATCTTTGACTTGCCGGAGGGATTATCCGACGAAATGGACCCGTCGGGATTGAGGCGAAGGCTTTCCCCGCCCAGGGAGCCGAGGTCTTGAGCCAAGTCGTGATGATTCGTCTCGCCACTGGTGACATAGAGTTTGCCGTCCGGTCCGAAACGGGGCACACCCCCATTGTGAATCTGCCTGCTGGCACGCCTTCAAGAATGAGGGTGGCGACCGTTCCCTGACCATTGACTTCCGTGAAACGAATGAGCCGCTTCTGTGTGCCGTCATTCGCCACATAATAGAGATACACAAAACGGTTCGTCGAGAAATTTGGGTCGAGGACCAGTCCAAGCAGCCCTTCCTCTCGTCGCTTGCATCGTGTCATTCGCGAGGATTGAAGTTTTTTGTTAGATCATTTACAGTCCGTTGTACGTGAAAACCCATGAACACCGGACCTAAAGAAGAACTCAGAAACTCACCCGTGATGTCAACGGAACCGAAGCCGCGTCATTATGTAATTGTCGTGCATGGGATGGGGGTACAAAAGGAAAGTGTGACTGCGTATGAAGTGATTCACCGTTTTGCCGAAGTTCGTAAGGGCCAAAATTTGACCTATCGCAATCTCCTGCCTCCCAGCCTGTCCTCTCAATCGGTTCTTTCAGGAATGGGACACGGTTGGGCAGAATTCCGTGGAATACCAATTGATCCTACTGACGACACGGGCCCCTTTGATGGCCTGCCTCCAACCGGGACGTCGGGACGGAACTTTCGTTTTGTCGATCTGCGCTGGTCGCAAATTCTGGCGGAGGATGAAAAAGACTATGCCTGTGAAATGAGACAGTGGGCGGAAGCACTTAGAGAGAAATTTTCGACGATTACGCCTCACAAGTTTCGACCTGCCTGGGCTGGACCTCTCTTGCAGCAGATAGAGGACAGTGGATTAACAGTTAAAGCGGCGCTCACATACTTTCAGCCCACGCTCTCCACTCTCATTTTTGACAACATTCTCGGAGGCATTCACCTCTATGGTGACTATGCTCGGACACGTGGAAAAGCCGTGAGGCATTTTCACTTCGTCCTTGACGAAATTTGCTTGCGAGACTTTGCTGACTGGTGTCGATATGAGAAGGGAGGCTACTCCACGTATCAGTTGCCTGCATTTACGGTGATCGGACATAGCCTGGGTAGTATCATGAGTTATGATGCACTGATCTACGCATTTGCCCGGAAGGATATTCGTGACAATAGTCAGCGCCCACGGCACCCGTGTCCCTCTTTACCGTTTCCAGCCTATATTGAGCCAGCGAAGTCGGAAAAAGACGTCTGGGAGAATCTTTTTACTCAATTGGAGAGGCTTGATGAAGACTGGAGACAGTATAAATTGAAATACGACGTGTCCGACACGGCGCCTCCAGTTCCATTGAACTTATGGCGTAACTGCGTGAAGGAGTTTATTACTCTCGGCTCACCCATCGATAAATTTCATGCCTTGTGGTACCAAAACTATCTTCATATGGGATTTCCAGGGCAGGAAGACATTCCGTCTACATGGGCGAACGACTGGATCGAGACGCCCCAACGGAAGATCATACATTTCAACCTCTGCGATGAACAAGATCCCGTGGGACATCATCTGGACCTCGCGCACTCAACGAAAAACTATAAAGAAGTTTTTGATGCTACAACTCCCGTGGCGTATCGTGACATCACATTTCGTCGGTATCCTGTTCCAGGTTTAGCGCATATCGAGTATTGGAGAGACCGTCAACTCTTTGAAGGTATCCTGCATCACGTTATGGGGTTGAATCCAACTACGCATCCACGGGACAAGGGTTATTTTGCCCATACAACTTTCCGTGAGCTCGAGGGGACTTACCGAAAAATTCTAGTATGGGCGTACTTTCGTATCCCCCTTATTGCGGCAATGGCTACGGGCGGACTCTTGATCTATGGGTTGGGGGGTCTTACATACTCCGGTTTCAGTATCGGCTCGGTGCTCGCTCTTTTGGCGGCCATCGTAGTGTGGTGGCGCCCGTATTCGACCCGGGCGTACCGCGCAGAGGTTGATCACCGCGTTCAAGCAACCCAATTGAAAAAATGGTGGAATATTTTTCGTGAACGTTGGAAACCTCGACAAGGACTGTTTGCCGATCTCGTCGCGGGGGCCGTCGAGTGGCGTCGTATTCTCATCTTACAAAGTGAAGGGGAAGAGACTACCCTAGAAAAAGCACTTAAAAGCGGAAAACGATTAGGATTTGTGACGCAAGGTGGTTTCTGGGGAAAGGTTCGATGGCGCTTCTCCTTTGGCGCTCTGTGGTTTCTCCCGGCTGCCTCCTATTATCTGACACATTTCGGAAAGTGGGAGCATAGAATCGACCACGATCTTCTTATGATGGGAATAGAAGGTATCGCAATTCTATCGTTGTGCTATCTCCTGACGATGGCCTTCGTTACACGTGCATTTCTTCGAGCTAAAAAACTTAGAGACATCGTGAGGGCAAGCCCGTGATTTACTTAGCCGGACGAGGAAAGTTATGAAGTCGTGGAACCCCATCGCACGCTTAGCAGTGCTGTTTGTCATGGGAGGGATTTCGCTCGGATGCGCGACACCGTTTGAACATCAGTTAGGCACAACAACGGAGTACCATGCCCTACTCAGAACCCCAATCATTCCGTCAGCGGCTGACAACACATTGCTCGATGCACCGCATT
>JBDTPK010000290.1:0-4483 GCA_039932735.1 Nitrospirota bacterium | reverse complement strand
TTCGGCAGACCAGTGAGAGCGGCGAGCACGAAAGTGCCAAGTATCGGCTGGGGTAACCAGTGTTGCCCCAGAGCAGTAGCGGATCTTATAAGACCCATGCTGCCCGCTATGATCGCGCAGACTGCTGGGAAGATCCAGACTACGGGTTCCCACGAAGACACGCTAACCTCTCCCCTAGATTCGCGCTTTTGAAGGGCGCGCTGGTCATTCACTGCTCCTATTTTGCTTATTTCTCTTTTTGTGTCATGGCAGGCGCGGGTCAGGTACTGTTTCCACGAAGTGGGCAGCGGGAGGCGAGCCAACGTTTTGGACCCGACAGCCAGGATACACACATATGGGACAAAAATCAGAAGTACCAGTATGCTTGACGTCAGCGGGCTCGTAATGCCGCCGAGCAACGCTCCCGCGATCAACGTGATCGCCATGGCAACAGCGCCATCAAGGATGGTTCCGGCGGAACTGGCGCTTACTTCGCCGGCGATAACGCCTCCCAGGCCCAGGAGCGCCGCCAAATTGAAGAGATTCGAACCCAGTACGATGCCAACGCCCAGATCCCGTTGATTCGATAACAAGGCTACAACTGCAGAGGAAATCTCGGGAGAGTCCGCTCCCAAGGCCACCAGTATGCCGAGCGCTCCGTCAGACAGGTGCAGCTTGGATCCCAACCGGTCCAGTCCTTTCGCAAGCGGCTGGCAGGCCCACAGTACAACAATCAGTGAACCCGCGAAGAGCAGAGCGTTCAGCCACATGTCAAAGGACCATCCTAGCGGAGATCGCAGCCCTCCACGCCGCAGTTTATCCGCCATTCACATTTCAATTCGTGCCAGTTTTCAAAGTCGCCAGCCGCATCTGCATTTGCCAGTGGCTCCTCAATAGCAGTGGGATTGAAGTTAAATGAGCGGAGCAGCTGAATCCCGATCTGGTTTCATTAGCCGCTGGTGGCGAGTAATCGCGCTGATTGCTGGCGTTCTGATTGCATTTTTTGTCGGCTTTGTACCCCACTACGTTCGCGCCTCCCACCTGAAAGCGAGTCGTCCACTCTTCGGCAGGAGCGGCAACATTTGGTGGAAAGGGAAAGCTTCTACAGTTGCGTGGCGCAATCAATCAAGTCTTCGTGCAGGTTACCCGAAACAATTATGGATTGGCTTCCCACGGGGCTTCAGAGTTTTTCAGCAACGAGCGAAACCTGATTGACCAAACTCGGATACGAATCTCAGGAACGCCCTCAAGAAAATTGTGGGCCGCCGTGGCGCAGTGATCGCCGGTCTGTCCAAAGCCGATCCCGGAGTGCGAACGCCGATTGGCTGACTTAAATCAAAGCATTCCGGTGGCGTTGGAGCTCTGACGATGCAGCGTTTCGACGAGGCGGACCGCCTCAGCCAGTGCGAGAGAGCCCTCCTTTTCCAGCGGGCGACGAACTTCCCCATGCTCTATCCGTGAGAGCACAAACTCAATCCGCTCGGCGAGATGCCGCAGTACCCACGCATTTTGAGCTGCCGCATCATGGATGTGATGAAAGGCCGCCTCTACTAGCCGGTCATATGTGATCGTTCGGGCAATAACCCGAATGTTGCCGTCCTCGTCCCGGTAATCCGTCGATGGAATCTCCCTTTCTGCAAACAGACAAAATGCGGCGGAAGTCCGGTCAAGGCAATTGACCGCCGTGAAGGGATCGTTTATGCCTGGCGAAAGGGCTCGTACGCCAATTTCCGCCAACTGCAAGAATCCAAATTCAATGTCTTGCTCGGGGCTACGGTCCGATCCGACGTAAATGCCTGAATAGAGATCGTCACAGTCCGCTTCTTCGAGCAAACCCGGCTCGAACACAATGATGGGCATGCCCGCGACGAGATAATCGCCGGGTTGAATCAGGACGTGAAAAACGCCATTCTTTCGTATGGCGATCTTTGTCAGTCCGTGGTAGTCGATCTGTAGCAGGTATCCCTGCTGACGTGCGCGGACGGTCTGGCCCTCGGGCAAGTTATCTAAGGCAGGTATTTCAGAGCGCTCATCATGCGTTCGGTGTACTCTCTCAGGACAGTTCCGGAGGAGAGTCGCATCAAGTTCTTTACCGACAGAATCGATCAGGCTGGAAACCTGAATTGACGCAGCCGTGTGATGAATGAAGAATATCAGGACCGCCAAACTTAAGCAGGCGAGGACAACTCCAAGGGTCACAGAGAGGTGAGGAACGTAGGTGTCCGAGTCGGTACCTCGAACCGTCCGCAAAACTAGCAAACAATAGAGAAACGTTGCGATAAACGTGCCGAGGACGAGTTGATTTCCGGTATCCCGCCGGAAAGTCCGCAGGACGCGTGGCCCAAACTGGGAAGATGCAAGGGAAAACGCCGCGATCGTGATCGAGAACGTAGTGCCAGCCACGGTAATGATCGAACCGGCAATGGTTGCGAGGACGGCTCGGGCACCCGCTGAACCGCCTGCATAGACCCAGCCTAATTTTGCCTCCACCGCGCCGCGTACGAACTCGTCCAGCTTTATTGAGCCAAATGCAAGTGCAATCGCCCCCAATGCCATAACACCGGGTATGAACCAATAGGCGCTACGAAGTGTGGACCAAAACGCTAGAATACGGGTGCGCAGGATTTAACCTCTTTACCTCTGACGTTTCCTTGCATGCTTTTGTCAGCCTTTGCGGATTCGAACCGCTTCCGATCCGGGAGAATGGGCGTCGTGAATGGATTCACCGTTGTAGGGGCCGGAACCTGCTTCCCCTTGTCTGTCGCCTTCTCGAGTCCCCGTCTGGTCATGAAAGAGTAACACTGTGTGAGGATATGGCATGTCGATATGGGCGGCATCCAGAGCAAGTTTGATGCCAGTGGCCACGCGATCGCTTACAGCCAGAACGTCTGCCTGTTCTGCTTTGACCCAAAAATAGACTGTGAAGTTGACGCTTGATCCGGCGAGCTCGGTAAGGTACACCGCTGGACTTGGCGCTGAGAAAACACCTTCGGTAGTTTTCAATACGTTGTGGATTATCTCTCGGGCCTTCTCGATGGAGTCCGGGTACCCGATTCCGACTGAGAACTTGACCCGGCGATGCGGATAGGCGGTGAAAACTACGATTGGATTCACGTACACGTCACCATTCGGCAGAATGACCCGTTCCCCGTCATATGTTGTGATCCTCGTCGAGCGCATGTTGATCTCCTCTACCGTTCCCTCAAAGTTGTGGGACCGAATTTGATCTCCGACAACGAACGGCTGGCGCCACAAGATCAGAATGCCGGCAAAAAAGTTTTGTAATATGTCTTTGAACGCAAACCCGATTGCCACGGACGTGATGCCCAAGCCAGTTACCAGATCTCCGGGCTTGAATGCGGGAAAGACGACGACCGCCGCGACGAAGATGCCCAAAATTGTGACCGCACTCGACAGTAATCGCCCGAGAATTATAGCGACATTTATGGGGAACCGCGTACGGGCGCCGGTCTCCCTCAAGACGCGACTGGCGATCCTCGCAGCGACTAGAAAAAGCAGAAACACCACAATCCCGATGACGAGGTAGGGGATCTGGTGGAGGAAGGAAGAAGCGAGACCCTGGATGCTGTCCCACAGCGTATCCAGACTGAATGGCTTAGGGGCGGGAACGGCACCGCCCTGCTGGAGCAACAACAGGGCTGCCAATGTGAGCGTATTGGAGAATAGAGCGGCGGAGGTGAACACTATACTATTCGGTTGCTCCTGTCGCGGATTTTCGGTTCAGCCCGGAACCAGTGCTCATCAAGAGCTGCCGGACAACGGTCGCTCTCCTCCCAATAGAGGTACGCGCATTCCCGTATTTCTCTTCGGTCGCGTGCCGCCAACACAGAATGTTGGGCGGGCGGTTCGGATTTAGAACATCGCGTGACATCGTGATCGGCGTTAGGAGCAGTCTCCCAATTCTTACTGTAGTCCAGCGTAAGGTCTCCATCAAGGATTACCCCCCGAACTCCAAGCGATAGTCGCCTTTCCGCGTGGAGATCGACTACGCAGAGTGCAAACCGATGACTGAAAATGCCTATTCTTAGCTTCGTCAGGGCTCCGCCGATTTCCGATAACCGAAGTACATTCGTCAGTTATTGCCTGCGACCCGCTCGGCAGGATCCTCTGCGGTTCTCCGCGAGTGATATCGAGGCTGATTCGCCGCGTCTGCCCGATTCGCCAAGGGCTGAGTGGAGTCAATGGTTTCGGCCGCGATCAAGGCCAGTGCGGTCCCGGACGGCAACACGACTGGCTCGCTCACGATTGTCGAAGGAGTGATCGCAGCGACGTGATGCCGGCAGGACGCCACGAGAAGACAGGGCGCTCACCGCGAAAATCAGCCGTCCTTGACGAAGCCCCCTCATAATCGTCAGTGTAACGCCGCTTCCCAAAAGAAAAGAAAAAGGGCGGAGTCTCAAGTATGAGACCCGCCCGATTGCGGACTTTGCCGCCCGGCTTGGATTAGACAGCCAGGTATAGCTTGTTGCCGTTGCGGTTCACC
>JBDTPK010000289.1:0-4495 GCA_039932735.1 Nitrospirota bacterium | reverse complement strand
TGAGGCGTGGGTGCCTTCTACATCAACTTGCGTTGACGGTAGAAACCCGTTGACTGGCGACCGCGGTTGGCTCTTTCCCAAGCGTCACGCGACCGCTTTCGATCCTCTGCATTACTGTGTATTCGCTGAGCAGAAACAGACTGCCGTCGGTCTTGAACGCCGCGACCAATCCTTCCGCTTCGCTTGCTACCTCCCGTTCGAGTTGTGGTGCCTCATTGCTGCGGCACGGTTTGCCGACAAAATAGCGGACCTTCTCTGGCGCAGTCTGACGCGATCGCCGGCCCTTGCGTTTTGCCTTCTCCTTCTTTGGCCCGACAGGAACGTCCAGTGTTGTCGCCATTTCTATTGCCCCTCCTCGGGGTGTTCGCGAACCCGGACCAGGTCCGTGGCGAAGTCCACTTCAACCAGTCCGTGCAGGGATTGCTGGAAGCAACGGCCATCCCGATGCAGCAAAAGATAGCGGCGCGTGATCGAATGCTTGTAGTACTCGACCCCGGTGTTCGCATCGCCGAACATCCACATGAATTCGCGGATAACTTTGACGTCGCAACTCAGCCGTGCTTCCAGTGGCGCCCAGTTCGCCTCCGTTGTGGCCGTCATTTCGGCACCTCGTCGCCACGGTCCAGCAGCCCGCTCTTTTGGTCCAGATCGATGTCCTTTTCTCCGACCATCTGTTGTTCCCAGAACTCGCCCAGATAGAGGCCCGTTGGGTTGAGCGCGGAGCGGCCCACATAAATCAATCGCATCTGGTAGCGGCACACCATCTTTTCCGTGTACTCAATGCGCTGCGCATTGAGACGGTGGACTTCCTTGGCGGCAAATACTTGAAATGTCCAGGGCATCCCTTGCTGGGGTTCGATCGACCGGATCTTGACGCTCGATGTGATGGCGTCTGCCTTGACCTTGCCGAGAATGTCATCCTCCCGGAACTTGTTCATGGTCAGTTGCCGGAAGTTGAGCGTCATCATGTTGAGTGCGTCAGCGTATTGACGCTCGACGTTCGCTGGCGTGTAGGTGAGGTAGCTCGTGAGGAACTTGCGGACAACGGCACGGCCTTCCACCTCGCCAGGGGAATTCTCCAGCCCACTCGCCGAGACCTTCTGTAGGCCCAGCAAACCATTCGCGCCAACCTTCACCGTGTCGCCGCCAACCACGGTCGCCTCTCCGGAATTATCGACGCGGATCACGACCGGCGGCTGCAAGCGGACATAGGCAAAGAGGGCCAGCGTGCCCAGGGCGAACACTCCACACGTCATGCCGAGAAGGGCCATGCGATTGGCGTACGCGCGCAACGCACCGTCCATTTCGTAGTACTTCGTGAGCTGTTGCTTTTCGGGCAGATCGCTTCGTTGCTTCTTCTTTGTGCCGAACATGTCTACACTCCTTCCTTGTCCTTCAGACCCACTCGTCCACGGATTCGGTCCCCTGCTGTGGGGCCGACGCGGCCGGAGCGGCCGTGGGCTGGCCGTCCCCGGCGAGCACCTTCCGGCCAGCAGCTACCGCACTTTGTCCACCTCGCATCGCCATGCCAGCAACAGCTCCCCCGAGCCATCCCGCGGCGTGTGGGATGTTCGGAGACCGGAAGTCCCCGGGTCCGCGACCGCCACTTCCGCCACCGGACGGTCCACGCGGCGAACTGGAGCCGCCAGATACGGCACGACCGCCCGCTCCACCGCCTGACGGACCGGCTGGAGCAGTGTTTGAAGAAGCCGCGGCAACTCCTCCTCCGCCTGAGCCTGCAGCGGCACCACCGCCGCCGCCCGCTGCTGCACCTTGCATCCCACCACTAGCTCCTGCCGCGACCGACATCAAGGACTGAGCCATCGTAGTGGCCGCTCCCAGAACGGTAAGCATAGAGCCACCAAGATCTCCTTCGACAATCCGCTTCGCCAGAACCGGAATGAGCAGGATGCAAACTGAGAACAGGACGCTCGCCACAGCCAGCAGGACTTCTTGCGACGCCCCGGCGAGAGCACCCGCGAAGCTGTTGGCGGATGTGAGCGCCGCCATGCTGTTTACATTGATCGCGATCGCCAGGCGGCAGAAGATGCCGTAGATCAAACCCCACGAGGCAAAGATCATGACGTTTATCGCGTATCGCCGTGCCAAGGAGCCCAGCCCAAAGCTGGGCATCAAGGCAAGCACTAACGGGCCCGTGACGAACAGGATCGTCCCATAGAGCGAATAGAAGACTGCGAACAACGCATACGCCACGGGGTAGACAATCATGGCGATCAACAAGAGGAGGGCGCTCAGGAGAGCCGGCATCCCGGCGGTCACGAGATTCAGGAAGGTCCCCGTCGTAGCGCCGTACGCGAATAGGTCGTTCCTCCATGCGTTGAAAACGTCGCTCGGTCCGGCGCCTGCCATGGTGTGAGACATCTGATTGAATGCCCCGAGTACGTCCCTAAAAACGCGCTCGTACACTGCTCCATCGTTCATAAATAGTGCGCCTAGGGCCAAATACTTGACTCCAGCTACACCAAGCGCCCGAACGTCGCCGCCTTTAGTCCATGCTTCGTAGGCACTGAACAGCAAGGATGCCAGCAGGATTCCATAAGCGACCGTCAGGATGGTGCTCATCAGCCCAGCCGACATGATCCCGCTGAGCGCCGTATTGAACATCTGCTCGTAATAGAACATCGGGATCCTCCGCTAACGGCTCATCTGGGTCAGTTTGTTTCTTGTTTCGCGTGCGAACCTTGCTGCGTCTTTCATCTGCGCGCTCTGGCCAGCCAACTCAATGGCCCGGAGCCGCATCATTTCCGCTAGTGCCTGTTGGGTATATGCCTGGGAGCGAACCACCCACGCCCCGGCCTGCGCGCCGATCATTTCGGCGGTGCCTGGGGCGGTGCTCGCGAGGGCGGTCATCATCTGATCGGCAGCAGCTAATTCGCGGTCCGCGATGTCGTCTATCGCCATGGATCGCTTCATCGCCGACTGCGAGGCCGCATCAGAACTGTCGATCACGTCCCGAGTCGACGGATGTACCTCGGTCGCCGCGGGCAATGGTGAATAAACTGATGAATACCGCGCCGCCACGTTGGCGATCTGGCCCGCGTCTTTGGACAGAATCACGTTCTCCAAACCCTGCGGATTCGCGAGTGTGGCGCTGCGGACAACGGTGTTCCAGATGCCGCGGATCGAATTGTAGATGCCCTGGATCTGACCTACGAGAGAGCGGGCGGAGTTGATCGCGGCCAGCGGGTAGACGGTATTCTGCTGGAAGTCCAAAATCCCTTGCGTGATGCCTTGAATGGCGGCCATAGCTCCGCTAATGCTGCGCAGCAAGGGGCCGATCACGTTCTGAAGCGTCGTGTTCACGGCGGCGAGGACTCCGCTCACGGCGCTCAATCCGCTCGAGACGATACCGATCAATCCGGTGATAAAACCGATCTGCGCATTTGCCGGCTGAGGCACCAGCAGAGCCATAACCACCAGCAAGGCAATGATCTGCATTCGGCGGCTGCCGACGACATTCCAGGCCCGCCCAAGCAGACCAAGGAGAACGGTGAGACTTGCCGGCATCTTTGAACCTCCTATCGATTCAGCTCTGTCGCCTTCGAGCGCGACTCCCGCGTAAAAGTGGCACCGCGTTTGACCGTCATCGTGTCGTGCCCGAGGCGTGCTGCCTCCTGCCGAAGTGCGCTCGCGATCATCTTCTGGATATGCGCGTTGCTTTGCAGCGTGGCAATGTGTGCCGCTGCGGTGCTGTAAGCAGCGGTGCCCGGCGCGACTACGAGCCCGTGACTCGCGATGGCTCCCGCCGCCGCGACTGTCTGGTCGGCGCCCGCGTCGGCCATTTTGAGCATCATCAGGTGGTCGATCGCCATCGCGTCATCGACGTCCATCAGGTCTCGCTCCTGCGGATGCGCATCCGCGGCGGCGGGAACGGCTCCGTAGGTCTGGACGAAAGCAGTCCGGAGCCCAGCCAGATCCCCCGCACTCCTATTTCGCATGATGGATTCGAGTTGGCGTGGATTAGGAAGCTGGGCACTGGCGACATTGATCCCGTACAAAGTGTTGAGCGCGCCCGAGAACTGAGCGATCAATTGCTGCACGAGTCCTCGGATCCGATTGATTTCGGCGATGGGCCATACGACTTGTTCGAAGAAGTTCCGTAACGTGCTGAGAATGTTTTGCACCGCCGAAGAAGCAGTACTAATTGCTTGAAGGATCGGCCGCATCACGTTGTTGATAAAGTTCTGCAGGGCGGCCGTAGCCCCATTCAGCCCACTAAGGATGCCAGTGATCCCAGACAAAAGACCGCCCTGGGCGTACGCCGGTTGCGGCACGACCATGACAATCATGAGAATGCAGACCACTGCGATCGCCAACGCTTTCGTGAGGATTGGGCTCATCGTTCTCTGTCTCCTTGCCGCCTAGACTCCGGCAGCCACATAGGTCACTTCACTTCGTTTTGCACTCGCTCTTTGCACGAGCCCGGATACCTCTTCTGGCAGCGCTTCCTCGTCCGCGAGACCATGCGGGAACC
>JBDTPK010000288.1:0-4498 GCA_039932735.1 Nitrospirota bacterium | reverse complement strand
ATCCGGCCGCACCTCCTTCGCCTCGTTAAAAAGGCAATGTCGGACAGGCTCCTAGGGTTGAATCAGAAAAGACCCACAATTCTTTTCTCCCCTCTGAGGAGGACATAATCGGAGGCAACGAATGAGACCGGGAGAGAACGAACAGGTATGGTCTATCCCCCACTTTTTCGTGAACGACCACCGGCGACTTGATGCGCTGCTTCAGGCGGCTGTGATTCATGCCGAGCATGTTGATCAGTGCACGTTTACGCAACTTCGAGCTGGGCTTCTCAGCCATATCGGTATAGAGGAAAAGATTTTCTTGCCCGCCGACCAGTGATTTCGAGGCAGGGGCCCCTTCCCATTGCATCCACGGTCCAGCTCGATCATGGGGCCATCGCTTCATTGCGTATGCCGTGCTCCGATAGTTCCGCGGTAATGAATGCCGTAGAGCGGCCGTGCCGAGAGCTGGTTATGATTTCCACGAAGAGATAGGGTATTGTGTGTTGCAATCCAACATTACGGAGCTCGTTCGCGTCGTGTGCGGAGGTATAGTGGCGTAGGAATTCACGCTGATGCCACGAAAAGGCCTTACGACATTCGCTCCCCAACCATCTTTGCCACAGTCGGCAGAGGGAAAGCCAGGCTGTCGCTCGGCGAGAGGGAACATATCTTTTCTCAAGGGGATGCGGCCGATGCTGTGCCCTCTATTCAAGAGGGTAAGGTCAAGTTGACGTTGATTTCTCACCAGGGGGGAAAGCCAAAGCCGGCCCTGGCGGTAGATCAGCCAAGAAACACTCGTTGAGATATCGGCCCCACGCGGTATCGCGGGAGTTTCTTCCTGGACAAGTGCCGCACGCTGGGCTGTATCGAGTACAACGGCGGCCTGACGGCCCACAGTTCTCTCCTCAACATTGTCCTCCATGATTAGGCTTCCCGTCATTCTCAGTGGCGTCATCCGGAAAAGTTGTGACGAGGACCTGGAAAAATAATTATTCAAATGTGAGCAATTTTGACCAGTCTGCCATTGGGCGGAGTTGTAAAATGTGGCCCATTTTCGACTCATCATTCGCAGGAATCCTTCATGAATGGTCCCTGCGAGGGCCGCAACGCTCACAGGGTGAGGCTGGGAGGATCATCATGGCGACGCACAATCATGAAGCAAGACTCTCCCACTCCGTAGCGGGTACAGAGCATGAACAGAAGGTAGGAAACATAGACGCCAGCCACGCGTCCGCTGTGATATCGACGACGGCCAACTCCCCAGAACGCCGAGGTGAGGCGCGCATAGACGATCGGAGCCTGTGTTCATATGAGGTGGTCGAAGCCATTGGGGAAGAGTCGGTCGTCATTGCGCAAGGAAAGGCCATAGCACTCAACCGGAGCGCGGAAGGGGTGCTCCTCTTCTTGCGCCAAGCGCCTCACGCGAAGCAGCTGATTGAAGTGCACATGCCTGGCTTCGGATTGGGCCGTACCGTGAATGTCTTTGATGTCCGATGGATCAGGCCCGTTCAAGTGAAGTCACTCGGAAATCTATACCTGGTTGGATGTCGACGGATGTTCGGTCCCTGTCACTATCTGTCGTTCTAGCCTGTTGTGTTCATGCGCGTTTCTGCTGCAATCGTGGGTTCACGGCTGCGTGCTGCATCGTGCGTGGAGCACGCGGGTGACTTGTTACATGTTCGAAATTCATCAGATCGTCAGATATCTTTCGGTTTGCGATGAATGCGCTATCGGCGATTGTATAGTGAACCATTATGAATAATGCGGGTTAACCCCTGCGCCGCAAAGGAGGGTGCCTATTATGGCTCGTTACCTGGCCGTTTCAGACCGCATTCTTGAAATCATGCAAGGTGTCCCCGATTGCAGACTCGAGGACTTGGTGGTGAACTGTCGGGATTCTCCCTTAGAAGTTGTGCTTTCCGAGATAAGCCGCTTGAGCCGAGAGGGTCAACTGCAGCTGACACTTCTCAGCACAGGATCCTTCACCGTACAGCTGCTGAACCCGAATGTCCGATCAAGCCTTGCGAAGACTCCATTCAATATGGAGAAAACCATGATAAGGGACAGCGAGAAACCCCAGCAGGGGCGCAATAATAAGAAGCCAGACATCGCGCGCAAATTGGGCAGCGTATGCGTGGCTCAACCCTCCTCGATAAACTTGACATGCAATGAGGGCCAGCTGGAGGCGTTGATGTCGGAGGGCGAGTCAACGTAATCCTCTGTGTGGGAAACCTGGGACAGTTGCCGCTCTCCGTAGACTCGCTCCGTAGTGATGTTGCTGCCGTGTCGTTCATGGTTTTGGAGGCGCCGGACTGCGGACGAGTCGGTTGTAAAAGGAGGGGCGTATGACCTGTCATCGGTGTCATGGATTTCTGATCAACGATGAACCTGCATTATTAAACCGGACGGTTTTAAGTCCCACGTGCAACGGGTGGATGATGGCGCAGGTGTGTAGAGACTTCCAGGGGCGTCGCAACGTTCAAGCATTGTCTGGGGCGCGTGGTGAGGCGATGCGCGATGGCATTCAGCTCCCGCTGCGTATACCCCGACAAGTCCGTCCCCTTGGGCACGTACTGGCGCAGCCGTCCGTGGGTGTTCTCCTTGGTGCCGCGCTGCCACGGGCTGTCCGGATCGGCAACGACGATAGGGATTGCGAGCCGCTGGGCCAGGCGTTCACGCTCCGCCCTCTCGTTCCCGCGATCGTAGGGCAAGGTCTTCCGCCGCAGGGCGGGCACGTGCCGGAGCTGCTTCGTCAATCCCTGGCGGGCACAGACCGCCTCCGTCCCCTCCCCCGAGCCAGGAGGACCACGCGCGACGTCCGCTCCACCCGCGTGCCAATGGCCGACCCAGTGCGGACGCCCTCGATGAGGTCGCCTTCCCAGTGGCCAGGCACGGTGCGGCGGGCCACCGCGGCGGGCCGCGCGACCATCGAGGGCATAGTGGGGATCTGGCCGCGGCGGGCGGTCCCTCGGCGCACCGTCTCACGGTCTTCCGCACTCAGGTGTCGATAGGCTCTCTTTGACATGGCAACACCTGAGCCCCTCAGGGCCGGTAGTGTTGCCCTTGGAGTTAGATCTCAAGCCGCTATGATCTGAACGAGGTCATGGGGTTCACGGGCACGATGATCAGATGCATTAACTGCGGGTATGTCGAAGACCCCGGGGTTCGTGTCAATCGCCTTCGTCCGCTTGTGGCAGATAAGCGGGTTGTATCGAAAACTCGGGCGACATACTAACGCGTGTATTCAAGAAATCCCGCGACGGAGGCTTCCGGATTCAGGAAAGGTCAAGGTTGCCGGAGGTCGAGCTAGGGGGCGGGCCGCGCAACCCATAAAGTGCGGAGTTCGTGCCCGCACGGCACTCGATTCGCATTGAAGCAGGAAAGAGCGGCAGCGTGTGTTCAGCAACGATGCCTAGGTTCATCGGGCGAGGCCTTTGAAGGGCTTGCTTTACGGGCGACCTGGGACTTAGAAAACGTGCCGGCGGCATCGCAATCTCGCGGTAATCAGACGACTCTGCGCAAGTGAGGCGTCCTGCGACCCATCACTCGCTGCTCGGCTTCCAGCCAGTGCTCGCGATCACGACCATCCTGATAGCCGCGGTCGCAGTACAGTTGATAGGCAAGCGACCGGATTTCATCTTCCGTCGATGTACTCGTAGATGGCGATGCGCCCGCTGATTTGTGCTGTTTTTAAATTGCTGGTAATGGGTCTCGCATTCCGCACGCAACACCGTTTTTCGACTGGAGGGACTGGATTCTTCGTGCAATTGTGTTGGTTCGTGACCGGGACGTGTTTGACGTCCATCGGACCGTCGAGCATGTACACGGCGATCTCAGACCGGTGGAAGCACGCGCAGTTTTTCGTCCCATCGGAAGCTTCACAAGGTCGCCGTATGAATGGCAGCGCAACAGAAATCCTAGGCAATCCTGTTGAAACTCTGGAAAGAGTCAAAACTACGAGATACTGGCGGGCCGGCGAACGAAGTGGTGGTGGTTGGTTGGTTCGTCACGGATGAGGCACTGTATTCTGCCGGCATACGGCAATTCCTGCATAGGCTGTCAACGACCCTCTGAGAGAAGAGAGGTGCAGACTATAAAAGGAGCCTTGGCTGATCGTCTCGTCTGCGTGCGGAGTATGGCCTGGTGAGGATGGATGCTTTTCTGGACGATATATCCATCGACTTCCCCGATGAGCGCGCAACCTTTCTCTGTTTTAGTGTGAGTATCAGTCCATTCTTCCAAGGACTGAGTCAATTAGGTGACATGTGGGTTCCGTCTTAGTCTTTCTGTCACAGTGCGTCAGTGGCCCGCCGCAGCTTCTCCTCAGTAGACCATTCTATCCACCGACTCATGTTACTGGCTTCTTTGGCTTTTCCTCGTCGGAGCATAGCGTCATCTCATGCTATCAATCCGGCACGGGTATTGCTGATATGAGCTAAGTGGAGACTCACTTGTTGACAAGAAAGAATTGAGGAGGGCCAGCTCATGGGCCAGATATGTCACAACGCTGTGAGTC
>JBDTPK010000287.1:0-4498 GCA_039932735.1 Nitrospirota bacterium | reverse complement strand
GCGGCTTCGAGTGGTTCCTGCAGCAACAACAGATGTCCGTCGTTTTTCAAACTCAGGGGCACGTTCTTGATGGGTTCGCCCGCATCGAGCCAGACCTCCAACCGGTCTCCCGCATCCATCATCTCGAGTTTCAACTTGGTCTTCACATAATTCATCGGACAGGCCACTCCACGCAAATCGTAGACCGGCGCGTTGGATACTGCGGGCGCGGCCGCAGGAGCGACAATCGGCTTGACCTCAGGCGGTGCGTTAGCCGAGACCACCGCCGCCGCCTTGTCTGCCGGCGCCAATTTGAGATCTTTGCCCATCTGCTCCGTCGCGGCACGACAGGCGTCGACGAATCCCTTGGCGAAGACCATTTTTTCTCGGGCCGATTCGCCCGTAGTGTCCTTGGGCCCTAAATCACCGACGCGCTTCCTTAAATCACGATACATCGCCGGCACGATGCCTTTTTGTGCGATCCGGCTGTCGAATTCGATGAAGGTTTCTGCATCCGTCGAAGGCTCAAGTCCCTCGGTGACCAGCAACGCCTTGGCAGCGGCTAATACGGCACGATACGACTTGTTCACCGAAACGGAATATTGATGATTATCGACGAGTAGCTTGGCCTGATAGAGTTCTTGGTCGGCTTCGAGAATGCCATTTTCGATCATTTCAAGCGCGCCACCTGCGCATTCGCCAGGCCCGAGATCCTCCAAGACAAATTCTTCTTCGCCTTCCCAGTCGTAGTAGAAGGTTGGATCATTCTGAAAAGACGGAACGATCGTGTAGGCGATCAATTCATCCTTGAGTTTTACCTTGCCGGCCCGATCGATGAATGCAGGTAGTCCTTCGCCTGGGAGACGGTCACGCCGATAGACGTCAATCAAGTGTGTGATCGCCGCCGATACGCTCTTGGCCGGCAATTTGACCACCATCTGTCCGATCTTTGCTGTACCATTGACTCGCCCGCCCAAATGCAATTCGTAGAAGGGCGCGACGTGCTCGCCGATGCGCTTCCCCACTCCATGTAAGCCGATCGTGGCGATATGGTGCTGGGCACAGGAGTTGTGGCACCCGCTGATCTTGACCGTGACATCATTCAGATCCTCAGGCACCCGCCCAGCCGGAAATACTTCTGCCAAGGCTCGCGCGAGCCCCTTGGAGGACGTGATGCCCAAGCCGCATGTGTCTGTGCCGGGACAGGCGATAATATCTTCGACCAACTCGGCTCCGGGATCGGCCAAGCCCTGTGAGGCCAAGTCATCATAGAGATCGGCGATGCGCGATTCCGGCACCCATCGAATAATCATGTTTTGATTGATCGTGGTCCGGATGTTGCCATTGGAATAGCGGTCGGCAAGATCGGCAATGTGCAACATCTGCTCGGCCGTGAGATCGCCCATGAAGAGTTTGGTCACGGCAGCGACATAGCCCTCTTGCTTCTGACGCACCACATTGGTGCGTCGCCACATCTCAAACGGCGTCTCCGCCGGCCCACTGCTGGCATGACCATTCCTGTGCATCGTTGCTTGCTTCGACCCATTCGACGTCGGCATGATGAGGGGAACGGGTTCATCCGGATACGACAGTAACGTGATGGGCTCATGGGTCGGGCGGGCATGCCCCATCGACACATAGGCCTCTTCCCAGCGGCGCTTGAATTCGGCGAAGCCCAGTTTATCGATCACAAACTTCATCCGGGCCTTCGTGCGATTTTTTCGATTACCCAAGGTGTCGAACACACGAATCACGGCTTCTACGCTAGGAATGAGCTCATCCATCGGGGTAAATTCCCGAAGGACCTGCGCGAGCCGGGGAGCTGAACCGAGGCCACCTCCTGCGACCATGCGGAAGCCGATGGCTCCATCCGCGCGCTTCGCAGCGAGCAGACCGATATCGTGAATCGGCGTGAGGGCGCAGTCTTGCTTGCAGCCGGAAAAGGCAATTTTAAATTTGCGGGGGAGGCTCTGATTGAGCGGATTCCGCAACAGATGGAGCGCGACAGTTTTCGCATAGGGTGTCACGTCGAACACTTCCCCCTGGCAGATCCCGGCCAGGTGACAAGCCGTCACGTTGCGAACCGTATTGGCGCAGGCCTCTCTGGTGGTCAAACCGACTTCTGCCAGCCCGCGCATGATGGTCGGCACATCCTGTAATTCAACAAAGTGCAGCTGGATATCCTGACGCGTCGTGACATGCCCGACGCCGGTCGCATAGTGTTCGGTGAGTTCAGCGACCCGACGCAGCTGATTTGCCGTCAGCCCGCCGAAGGGGATCTTGATACGGATCATCTGGACACCGGCTTGCCGTTGTCCGTATATGCCGTATTGCAGACGGAAGGGCCTGAACAGATCGCCCGACACGTCGCCGGAAGCCAGGCGCTTGGCCTCGGTCTCGAATGTCTCGATCTCCTCCAGAATGGCAGGAGGAATGAGCTCTGTCTTTATGGGAACCGTACTGAGCAGTGTGCGACTCATAGGTAACCTCAAATGTGGTACATCAACGACCACTCTTGCTCAAGCACTCGTTGCTGCCCGGCTAGTTCTTCCACGCTGATGGCCTCAAGCACATGGCGCTCCGCTTGATGAACCTGCTCCCAAATCTTCCCGAGCAACAGTTCCGGTTTACTGAGTCGTCGCCCTTGTGCACGCCCAGTTCCACCGTTTGAGAGTAACAGCGGACCATCGAGTGCCTCAAGAATCTCGACGACCGATACCTCGGACGGTTTTTTTGAAAGTAGGTACCCCCCTTGGGCCCCTCTAAGGCTCGACACAAGACCGGCCTTCTTCATGCCATGCAGGACCTGTTCAAGGAAGCGAGCAGGAATGGCTTGTCGACGTGCAATCGATTTTGCTTGGACAGGCGCGCTCCCAATATGCATGGCTAAATCAACAGCCGCCATGATTCCATAGGTCGCTCTTAGAGATACCTTCATACATGACTATTCCGGTAGGAATTAAAACCTGTATGGATGTTTTATACTCCACAAAAGGCGCTGCTGTCAAACAGTCTCTCTCTCTCTGATCTTCGAAGAGCATAGGCTCAGCATGTGACGATGAAATAGTTCGCTGGCGCCACTGCCCGTGATGCGTGAAGCGCAAGGACCGACGGGGCTGTCTCGTTTGCTTGCTTGGACCAGACAGGCCGATGAACCAGGTCAACTCTCGCACCTCTTCCTCTCAAGACAGTCTCGGCCTTCTACCCTGTGAGGTTGCCCCCTGTTGTGCTGTGCCACGAGTTCGCTTCCTTAAAGTTCTCATGTGCCACCACTGTTTCCCCGCTATCCTGTTCGAGCGCTTCGTCTGCGCGAACCAGGGACGAATGTATTGGGGGAAATGAGACTTCTTCATACCGGTCACAAGAGAGTGGCAGGAAACGGAAGTGGTTGAACCCCAGGGAATCCCTCGATTAAAACATCGATCCTCGCTCGCTGGTGCAAGCTCGATCGTCCGGCGAGAAAGACCCTCCTGTTTCCTGTACTCAGGTGACGAGATCCCCTCCCTCTATATTGATGTTTTCCTGGTTGACATCAAACGGGCTCTGGGCAATAATCCGGCCCTCTTCACCGTCTTCCCCCTTGGAACGTTCATGTCGCTTACGCCATCTGTTTTCAGTATTTTGTTGCTCAGTGGCGACCCGGACATCCAGAGTCAGTTCAAACACACGCTCAAAGACGCGTCAGTCACTGTAGCGAAATATGCGGCTACGCTACCAAAGGACGTGACGAGTCGCACGTTTGATGCGGTCATCGTCGAATTGAAATCAGGCTCATCAGCCGGAATCTCCGCCATACCGGCTCACATCGACCTCACACATACAGTGGTCATTGTCGGTTCCCGGACTGCGCTGAAACGAGCTTCTAAATTTATGCAAGTGACGGCGCGGCAGAAGGCTGTGGAAGCGAACGGAAACGAAGCCATATCTCTTGAGGACTATCTCGAATGGAAGATGGGAGAATTTGTGAAAGGAATGCGAAACGGTTCCGGGCGGAACCTGCATTCCATGTTGATCAGCGCCATTGAACGTCCCTTGATCACCAGAGCGCTTCAGGAAACCAACGGCAACCAGATTCAGGCGGCAGAACTGCTGGGATTAAATCGCAATACCCTGAGGAAGAAGATCCAGGACTTGCACATTCCTATGAAACGGAATCGGACCGCGAAGACCCGGGAGGCGTGATGCCTCTGCCTGTATTCCCAGAAAGCCGGGTTCATGGAAGTACGGTAACAGCACCAGTTGGTGACAAGAAGTGGCCTAGTTCAACTCAACGATTAGGAGGAGTACGATGACAAAAGAAGAGCTGATCGCAAAAATGGCATCATCCGCAGGTATCACGAAGGTTGCGGCGGGCACAGCATTACAGGCCTTCACTGGGGCAGTGACCACGTCTCTGAAAAAAGGACAGCGCGTCTCGCTGGTGAATTTTGGAACCTTTACGGTCGCCAAGCGGAAAGCCCGTCTTGGTCGCAACCCCAGAACCGGTGAAGCGTTGCGGATTCCCGCCGCCAAAGTCCCA
>JBDTPK010000286.1:0-4505 GCA_039932735.1 Nitrospirota bacterium | reverse complement strand
TCTCGATCTTGATCAACCCGTCGCCCTGGCAGGCCTCGCAGCGCCCGCCCTTCACATTGAAACTATAGCGCCCAGGCTTGTATCCCCGCACGCGGGACTCGGGAAGATTCGAGTAAAGATCGCGGATGAAGCTGAACAGACCCGTATAGGTCGCAGGGTTCGAGCGCGGAGTCCGTCCGATGGGCGACTGGTCGATGTCGATCACCTTATCCAGCGCGTCGGCCCCCAGTAGCTGCTTGCAGCCATCGATCTTCGGTTTTTTGTGATAGAGCAACTGGGAGAGGGAATGGAACAGCACTTCAAGCACCAGGGTACTCTTTCCCGATCCGGACACACCGGTCACACAGGTGAGCAGACCGAGCGGAATCTTGGCAGTCATCCCCTTGAGATTGTGTTTCGTGGCTCCCACGATGGACAACAGTCCCTTAGCCTTGCGCTGGCGGTGAGGCAGGCTGACCATCTGTGTGCCGCGGAGATACTGGCCTGTCAGAGAGTCGAGATTTCCCATGACGTCAGTCGGAGTGCCTTGTGCAATGACCTGTCCCCCCTGCGTCCCGGCACCCGGCCCCATGTCTATGAGATGGTCCGCCGCCATCATGGTTTCTGCGTCGTGCTCTACCACCACCACCGTGTTACCCAGGTCTCGCAGGCGCAGCAGGGTTTGGAGCAGGCGTCGATTGTCCCGCTGATGAAGGCCGATCGATGGCTCGTCGAGGATGTAGAGGACACCGACGAGGCCGGAACCGATTTGCGTGGCGAGCCTGATGCGTTGGCCTTCCCCTCCTGATAGGGTCGCAGCAGCCCGATCCAACGTCAGATAATCCAGACCGACGTTGACCAGAAACCCGAGCCGTTCGCGAATTTCTTTCAAGATGCGATGGGCAATCATTTGTTCGCGTTCGGTGAATTTCAATGAGCTGAAGAAGTCGGCAGCGGCCCGCACGGAGAGATGCGTCACCTCGGCAATCGACCGTGTGGCCACCTTGACGGACAGGCTTTCAGGACGGAGTCTCGAGCCCTTACAGACCTCGCAGGGTTCGAGCAAGGTGAAGTCTTCGTCGTCAGCAGAGCCGGGTGTCATGGCGTAGCCGATGCCGTCGCAAGCCGGACAGGCTCCATGTGGGCTGTTGAACGAAAAGACGCGCGGGGTGATTTCAGGGTAGCTGACACCGCAGCGGATGCAGGCCAGCTTCTCGCTGTAGAGCGACAGGTTCCCGCTCTCTGTCAGCACTCCGACCAGTCCGCCGGCGAGTTTCAACGAGGTCTCCACCGAATCGGCGAGGCGTCTCGTCAAGGCCTCGCTCGGTTTCATCACCAGCCGATCGATCACGATTTCGATCATGTGTTTCTTCTGTTTATCGAGTGTGATGTCCTCTCCTAGGTCGATCAGTCGACCATCGACCCTGGCTCGGACGTAGCCGGCCCGGCGCATGTCGAGGAGTTCTTTGCGATATTCGCCTTTCCTGCCACGGACGATCGGAGCCAAGAGCTGAAATTTGCTTCCTTCCGGCAACAGGCCTATGGCATCGACCATCTGCTGCACCGTCTGCGCGGTAATTTCCTCGCCGCACTGAAAGCAGGAGGGGCGCCCGACCCGGGCAAAGAGGAGACGGAGATAGTCGTAAATTTCCGTGACGGTGCCGACCGTGGACCGGGGGTTGTGGCTCGTGCTTTTCTGCTCGATAGAAATGGCCGGTGAGAGCCCTTCGATCGAATCGACGTCGGGCTTGCCCATCTGTTCAAGAAACTGACGGGCGTAGGCCGAGAGGGATTCGACGTAGCGTCGTTGCCCCTCGGCATAGATGGTGTCGAACGCCAGTGACGATTTGCCCGACCCGCTTAGCCCTGTGATGACGACGAGCTGCTCACGCGGGATCGTGACGTCGATGTTCTTGAGGTTATGCTCCCGTGCCCCCTTAATGATGATCGAGTTATGCATCAGGGGGGGGATTATAGCACCGAGGTTCCTTGTCTTGACACCGATGCTTGGCACCGACAATATACGGAATATTCAAAGGAGGGGCCGTGCCAGGGCCTACCAAAAGGAATGAAAATGGACGCTCTCCTTCGACCCGGCGCTGACAAATGCGGTCGTAAAGGCTGCCAAGCGCAGGGGGTCTATCCTGTGACTGTGCTCGAAAATCTCGTGCGGAAAACATTCAACCCGTACGGTCATACGGACGTGTATGACAGCGCCGACTATGTGACCGCACTTCGGAAGCAGGGTCGAAAACAGTCCGATGATGCGTTCCTGGCTGACATTGAGGCATGGCGAAAATCTCGGTCCTCGTAGAGACCGACACCTTCATCGATTACTTCAGTGCAAGCCGGTTCCACGCGCTATTCGATTCCACCCGCTTCACCGCCTACTATTCCATGGTCACGAAAAAAGACCTGTTGACCAAGTCCAGTCTCCGCGATGCAGAGAGGGAATCGATTCTGGCCGAATTAAACCGATGTCGGCGCATCCCTCTGTCCGACTCCATCGCCGATCTGCTGCTACGACAGCCTCCGGCAGGCGGGCTCGCCCCTCGGACCCTCCATGTACTGTAGGAGTACGCCTAGAGTCCTCGGCTCCGGGGGTGCCGGTCTCGCGGCGAGGCTCAGCAATTTCGCGACGCACCGTCATGAATCATGCGGGCTAGGCGTTCGACATGGCTGGTCCCACAATGATCATGTCATTGTGATCGGTCTTCTTTCTATTCTCCACCGAGACTCGCTGTGCCTTTTCTCTCAATCTATGTGGCAATTCGGGCACCGTTCGGGCGCACCACTGAGGTTTGCTGATAGCAATGGCGTCGATGTCCGATGTTTCGTTCATGCGTCGCATGAACGAAACGATTTTCGACGCCAAGCGGTGGTGCGACCCAGCAGGCTGCGGGAAAACTCCGTTTTCGCTCAAATGCCGCTGACGGACTTTTTCAGCATTCTTCTA
This sequence comes from Nitrospirota bacterium, assembly GCA_039932735.1. Classification (GTDB taxonomy): domain Bacteria; phylum Nitrospirota; class Nitrospiria; order Nitrospirales; family Nitrospiraceae; genus Palsa-1315. The sequence goes on along the minus strand of JBDTPK010000286.1, from coordinate 1,570 downwards.
GGACGGTCGAATTGACGCGTGAAAGCGAGAGCAGCGCAGCGAGCCTCTTACATCCCGTGGCACTTCTTGTATTTTTTCCCGCTGCCGCAGGGGCAGGGGTCGTTGCGACCGACTTTGTCGTCGCTGTGCTGAACCGTCTGAGGGGCGACTGGTTCTTCTCCGCGATTGAGGATGAGTGGAGGAAGGGGACGTGAGATGACGGGGGGCGGCGTGGGAACTGTCGGTTGCGCCTCGTTCCGGACCGCTTGGACATGAAAGAGTCGATCGAGGGAGTCTGACTTCACCCGTTCCATCATGCCGGCAAAAAGATCATAGCCTTCGCGTTTGTACTCAATCAGCGGATCCTTTTGCCCGTAGCCGCGCAATCCAATCCCGTCGCGCAGGTGATCCATCCCGAGCAGGTGATCTTTCCAGTGGTGGTCGATGACCTGGAGCATGAAGGTCTTCTCCAGGAAGCGCATTAAATCAGGGCTCAGGTCTTGTTCTCTTCGATCATAGGCCTCGCGCACCTGCGCGCGAAGGTCTTCGAGCAATGCGTCGCGCCCCATAGCACGGAGCGACTCACCACTGTCGCCCTTGCCCTGCGTGATATCCAGGCCGAACTGGCTATGCATGAGTTCAGCAAGCCCTTTGATATCCCATTCTTCGTTGTATTGTTCAGCCGGGCAATAGATGTTCAGCGCTGACTCTACCAGGCCGTCTATCATGGTGCGAAGATCGTCTTTCAGATTCGTCCCGCCCAGGACGGCGCGCCGGTGTTGGTAAATCACCTCGCGCTGCTTATTCATGACGTCGTCGTACTCCAGCAGCTGTTTCCGGATTTCGAAATGGTGAGCCTCAACCTTCTTTTGAGCGTTGGCGATGGCCTTGGTGACCATGCCATGTTCGATCGGGACGCCTTCTTCCATGCCGAGCTTGAGCATTAGTTGTGAGACCCGTTCGGAGGCGAAAATGCGCATCAGATCGTCTTCCAACGACAGATAGAATCGTGACGAGCCAGGATCGCCTTGGCGACCGGCGCGGCCCCGTAGCTGGTTGTCGATCCGGCGGCTTTCATGGCGCTCAGTCCCGAGAATGTGAAGTCCGCCTGCCGCGATAACTTCTTGCTTATCCTTCTCGCAATCGGCCCGAATCCGTTCGAAGACTTCCTGCTTGGCTGCATCCGTCAGGTTCTCTTCCCGGTACAGAATCTGTTTAAACATGAAGTCGGGATTGCCGCCCAGGAGAATGTCGGTGCCTCGGCCTGCCATGTTCGTGGCAATGGTGACAGCGCCCTTGCGTCCGGCCTGGGCGATGATCTCGGCTTCCCGCTCATGCTGCTTCGCGTTGAGGACGTTGTGTTTGACTCCGTTCCGGCTCAAGTAGCCGGCCAGCCGCTCCGACTTTTCAATGGAAATCGTGCCGACCAGGACGGGCTGGCCGCGCTCGTGGCAGTCCTTGATATCCTCGACGATTGCGTTAAACTTTTCCTTCTCCGTCCTGTAGACGACATCCGCGTAATCCAGCCTGATCATGTTGCGATTGGTCGGCACCACGTTGACGTCGAGATTGTAGATCTTGGCGAACTCCG
>JBDTPK010000285.1:0-4526 GCA_039932735.1 Nitrospirota bacterium | reverse complement strand
CCAGTCACACCACCAGTCGTAAACTGTTGAAGCGTTCCCTCCAGGCTAGCCGGGCAATTGAAACTGAGTAGGGCTCCCGACCTCCCGGCTCACCGCAGAGGGAGATCGCCCGATATGTTCCGCCAACTCATGCTGAATACTTCGCTGCTCTCTCCCGCGCTAATCGCTGCCGGTTAACTCTATCCAGTATTTTGCCTGTCGATCGCTGTCGCAGCTGCGGTAAGATACCGGCGCAAGATGGCCTGTTCGATTCGTGAGCGCCCACGATCCGGCGCCGGGAATCGCAGCACCAACTGGATACGCCCTTCTTCGGCTATTTGTATGGTAATACGCGGCTCCGGCGACGGAGCTTCGAGTAGATTGGTCTGTTCCAACAATTTCATCTGTCGGCTGGCCTCCCCCATAAACGAGGAACATTCTGCCTTCGCTGCATCGAGCAGATGTCGTTCGGCGTCCTGCCAGTCGTCATCGTCCTTGAGTGGAATCGAAAGAATATAGAGCCCATAGTCCTGGCCCGGGTTTTCTTTGATCAAGGGGTTCATGAACAGCAAACTGTTCGGAAACACCGTCACCCGTCCGGTATAGAGATGCGAGGCTTGGCCGGGCCCGATCTCAAGGAGCTTGGTCGCAAAGATATCATGGTCCAAGACGACGCCGCGATGACCGGCGATCTGAATGCGATCGCCGACCGAGTAGACTTTCCCTCCCACCCGGAGCGCCGCTCCACTCCAACAGAGAATGAGTTCTTTCGTCGCCAACACGAGCGCCGCTGCGACCGCCACGAGGGACACAGCAAAGGCTTGAAGTTCATGCGCCCAGATGAAGACCAACCCCACCAGCAGCACGAACACCATGGTATTGCGGACAGAGACCACCCATCGACGTTTTGCTTCCATCGAGAGTGTGAGATTCTTCGAGATCGCCCGGACGATTAATGCCCGCACGATGAGGAGGGAGGATAGCAGCAGCAGCGAGGAGAGCCCGTCGAGCAGAGCCGAACTATCGATGTGTGGTAACCAAGCAGGCATAGATTACCGCATCAGACCATTAAAATGAGACTGTTGCAAAGAGTTTCTGAATCCCGTTTTTCGGCGAACGCACCTCAAATTAAGGATTGTAGGAGTCGCCTCCGTACGACGTTTCTGTGGAGGACGTTCATATGGGGTGATGCAACAGTCTCACATTAATTGGCGTTGAGGGTCGCATGAGTTCCCGGCACACATTCTTCACGTTTCCACTGTTTGAGGATTTTCTGTTCGTTGAAGATCAGGGTATAGCGGTAGCAATACAACATGGCCTTCGGGCCATCTGCGATAGATGTGGCTGCTAGCTGCGCCTTGTCGGTCAGGTGGGAAAGGCTGACGGAGGCCAATTCTTTGTCGCTGATCGGAACGCGATAGCTCCAGACCGAGTCCCCTCCGAGAACAGGATCCTTCGCCGTATGGGGCGGCCCAAACTTCTCTGCCACCTCGTCTTGTGTGAGCCGATCCACACCGCTTTTAAAATAGTTGTCGCGCCACGGCCCCCCGCACGCGAGCATCGCTCCTGCGAGGAGGAGCATCCAGACCGTAACCATGAATTGACGCAATCGTCTCATGACTTAGGCTGATCCTTAGACTCATGCATGCGCTTCATGGAACAGTAAAGCGCATATCCTTGTGCCAACATGCCGGTGACCAGCAACCCCAGCGCCGTTTTCATCCACTGCTCGCCCGTGTCTTCCAGTCCATAGATCCCGAAAACGAACCCGAGCGCGATCGCCACGATCCCCACAAATCGCGCGATCATCCCTTTCGTCCGCAAGCGAATGGAGGCCGGATTATTATTGTGCGTCGCCATTGCAGGGGTACGCTACACTGGATGGCGCGATCGGTTCAACAGGTCATTGGGAAGGTTCTCCGGTCTCTTCGTGAAACAATGGTCCATCTCGAAGCACGAAGGGAGAGAGTCGAACGCGATCATGCAGAGTCTCTTCCTCATGCGCCCAACCGATCGACAATGGACTCCGCCGGATAGGTCACGATTTCCGCCAACGTGGGGTGATAGTGAGGGATGTTCAGGAGATCAGCCGCAGTCCCGTGGTAGTACATCACCGCGATTAGTTCGTGGATCAATTCACCCGCATCTGGGCCGACGATCTGCGCACCAAGAATCTCACCGACCTGAGGCGCCGCGAGCAACTTCACAAACCCATGCGGCGCGCCAAGACACAGCGCTTTCCCATGGTCGGCGAACGGATAGGAGGCCGTGAGATAGGGAATCTTGTCGGCTTTTGCGCGCATTTCATTCAGCCCCAGCACCGCGATCTGGGGATCGGTAAAGACCACTTCCGTATCCAGGCGATGATCGATCGTCTTGACCGGTTGATCCGCATGTATCGCGTTGTACGCGGCAACTTCACCCTGCTGGATGGCGAGATGCACAATGGGAGTGACATCGTTCACATCGCCCACGGCATAAATATGTGTGTGCGACGTGCGCATAGCGTCATCGACGACAATCCGGCCGCCGTCAATGGTCACGTCTGCCAGATCGAGACGAAGCCCTTCAATGTTGGGCTGTCGACCTAAGGCCTGAAGAATCTCCTGACCGACATAGGATCGTTCACGTCCCTCTTTCATCGCCCAGACTGTCTTTCCTGTTGCGTTCTCGGTCACACGCAGCAACTGCGCGCCTGTCACGACTTCGATGCCTTCGTCGCACAATGCCGCTTCAAGTGCGCGCCCAACATCCTCGTCCATGCTGGAAAGCAGCGTACGTCCCCGTTGAAGAATTGTGACCTTCGTTCCAATCCGAGCAAAGAATTGGGCGAGTTCGAGAGCGACAGCTCCACCGCCCAGAACGATCAACGAGCTCGGTTGAATGCGGAGATCCAGGATCGTGTCGCTCGTGAAATATCCGGCTTGGGCCAACCCAGGAATCGGAACCTCACGGGGCCTCGACCCGGTGGCCACAATGAATGACCCGGCCGACAAAACGGTGTCTCCCACGGTGATCTCACGGGGTGACCGAAAGACCGCCCGCGATTGATAGAGCGTGAGTCTCGGATCACGAAGCTGTCCAATACGATAATCGGCAAACTCGCGCACCAGCCGATCCTTCCGATCCACGATCGCCGACAAATCGGCTTGGGCCGAGACCGGGGAGAGCCCAAACTCCTTCGCTCGCCTGAGCAGGGCCGCGACTTCGGCAGAGCGCAGGATGGCTTTTGTCGGCATGCAGCCTCGCAGGATACAGAGCCCTCCGAGCGGGCCCTGATCCACAATGGCCACGTCAGCTCCGGCATCGTGCGCGGTCCGTGCGGAGGCATAGCCCGCCGACCCGCCGCCGATCACGATCACATCATGCGTCTTGCGCGTTGAAGCCAGAATCTGTGATTTCATCGTTCGTTCCCTTTATAGTATAAAGTCAGGAGAGCAGAATACACGATGGTGTAACCTGGTCGCTATCGGCACAATGGCTACGGAGCCCTCGGGCTGTGGATAAGAACAACGGCGATGCTCCTAGGGATTGTGATCGTTGATGGTCATTTTTGACCTCGGGCTCAGTTCTATGCTCCCCCTTAACGCTCGCTCATGTCTTTGCGTCTCGTTTCCGATCCTGTTCCCCACCTATCCCCACCGGTCATTCAGGCAACGCTTTTCAGGCTTAAGTATTTACCGAAAGCATCCGATACAGACGTCACGAGGTTAGCCATGCCGATTATACGTGCAGTCAATGGTATCGTCGAAACCTATCCTGTCGCACCAGTATCTTCGTATCCCCATGCGATGCAGGCCGGCGAGGATAGGCGGGAGCGTCCGAAAGAACAGAAGCGCCAGACTGCTGACAATGTGGTACACCTCGCTCAAGAGGCCTACAAGCAACAGGCGGATAAGGTCACCGCACCAAAGCTAGCCCTCGTCGCCCAGGACATAATGACCTCGCCTGTCACGTTGTTGCCGTCGGATAGGACGCTGTTAGAGGCCTGGACTCTGATGAAACACAAGGGGATTCACCATCTCCCTGTGACGTCAATCCATGGCACGTTGGTCGGAATGGTCTCAAACCACTACCTGCTGTCTTACGCGCAGGAATTAGAATCAGTGGCTCATCCGGGACCGTCCGCCTCCGCCTGGCACAAACTTGCGCAAGTCATGAGCAACCGGGTCTTGTCAGCCACCCCCACGACGGAGATCCGCGAGATCGCCCACATCATGCTTGGTGAACAAGTCAGCGCAATTCCTATACTCGACATCTCCCATCACCCGATCGGCATTCTGACAACCAGCGATATTCTCCGGGCCATCGTCCACCGAATCCCTCTCGAACTCTGGACATAACCCACGCCTGAACGCTGATTGTCTTTCAGCGCTTCTTGGTCCGAAAGCTGATGCTGAAAAAATCCGCCTGCTTTGCTTTCGCGTGGTTCTCAGTGCCGTGAAAGGTAACAGTAGGATTATCGAAAGCTCTTCCTGCGAAACCCTTCACGCGCAACGTTTATCTCTCACGGATCGCTGATCAGCTTCCCCTGGCCAGCCCTCTAG
>JBDTPK010000284.1:0-4530 GCA_039932735.1 Nitrospirota bacterium | reverse complement strand
GATCCGGTCTTGCCATCCAATATTTCTCGACGCGTGGCGTTCCGACTCCTTCCTCGTCCTCGTCCTCCCACCGCTCCCCCATCGCCTCTGGAGTGATGGATACCCCTCCGACTTTGCGTTAGACTTGCTCGCAACAGACTGGATTCACATGTTCGCTTGCTCTATGTCTTCATCATCCGCCCAACAGTGGGACCCCAAACAGTATGCTGAGAATGCCCGATTCGTCTCCGATCTCGGCATGCCTGTTGTGGAATTGTTGTCTCCGAAGCTGGGGGAGCGTATCCTTGATCTGGGCTGTGGCGATGGCGTGCTCACCCGCAAGCTTGTGGAGCTTGGCTGTACCGTAGTCGGGGTCGACTCAAGCGCTGACATGATCGCGGCAGCGAAATCTTTGGGGCTGGATGTTCAGGTTATAGATGAGCAGACCCTCCCCTTCATCAACGAATTTGATGCCGTGTTTTCTAATGCCGCGTTGCATTGGATGAAGAATCCCGAACATGTTATTGCCGGTGTCTCCCGTGCGCTCAAGTTTGGTGGGCGCTTCGTCGCTGAGTTCGGCGGATACGGCAACGTCGCGACCATTGTTACCGCCATCGAGTCTTCACTTTCTTCGCGAGGTATGACAGTCGCCAACCCTTGGTTCTTCCCCCGCCCTGAAGAATACAGAGGATTTCTTGAGGCCATGGGGTTTTCGGTAGACAGCATTGCGCTCTTTCCCCGCCTGACTCCACTGCCAGGAGATATGGGTGCTTGGATTGAGACGTTTGCCCAGTCCTACACGTCAGCCTTGCCCGCAACCGAAACACGAGGCGTGATCTGCGAGGTCGTCGAAGCCTTGCGTCCTGTGCTTTGTGATGCCGATGGTAATTGGCAAGCTGATTACGTTCGCTTGCGGTTTTCCGCAAGGAAACCACAGACTGCACCGTAATGTTTCGGCTGCGGCATGAAGGATTTGGAGTTCGGCATACGCAGACATTTATGAGGGCCAGGGAGAACATAGAGAAACTATTCTACGGCATGGGGCGTGGACCTGATTCATCGGTTGCTTCGACCTATCTGGTCGGTGTGGTTCGGGAAACGAATGGCACAACGCCAGGTCCAGATCGCCGGCTTCCGAAGATTACATGGCTCGTTCACGATGGAAACAGGACGGGCGACCCTGCTAGGTGGGAGGTCGCCCGCGTGTGGCGCTTAGGACGCCGATTGTATCTTTCGTGTGCTGATCCTGAAGACCCGCACGAGAGGCGGGGTTAAAGGCGCCTCGCCAGGGAAGATACGACTCTATCCGAGGCGCTTCTCTTCCTCACGTCTGCGCTGGCTCTCCACAATGGCTCATCGGTGATGTGTTTCCCTTACGCGGGAAGGCGAGAGCCGATGAAGAACCGGCTAGCGTGACTGACGAGGGGCCAGCCCTTAACTCGGCGGGCCATTGTGATCAGGTGGACTAAGGTCTTCCATTTCACCTCCTCCTTGGTTCGGAATGAGTCGAAAGGGACCAGTCTGGAACAATTTTATCTTTACGCTTCTTCATCGAATGTGTCAACGGGCACAGTCATTTTTTTCTGACAAGCCTGCGCATAACCCGTGCCATATAGACTCTGGATCAGGAAGTTACAAGGGTGTAGGAACCATTTCGCATCGCATGCGGGGATCTGGTTCGTCTGGTTGCTTCAACCTGCCTTGTTGTGTGGCTCGGCAAACGAACAAGACCTGGCAGCCCCGCGCACCAGATAGACTGCCGTGCATCACCCTTCACTCCACGGCGTAGCCATAGACCCTCCTCGGCAGAAGACGTAGAATGGGCCGATGTCGTCAATGTGAGGAACAGCAGGATGGAAGAAGCTCAGTCTGTCGAAATTATGGAAATTCTCGTCTGTGCGTGCGGCGTGGTGTATGGCGCCACGCTAGCCTACGGCATTAGACAACAGTGGCGCTGGATCACCGATCCACCAGAGTGGACATCGGTCATCTACTTTCCCACAGTGGTCAAGATGATTTGGGGACCCGCACATGTTCGGACCTTTGCCTATTTGACGGCCTACGGCTCGTTTGCGATGAGTCTGTTTTGCCTTGCTCAAGCATTGGTTGCCTCCTTCTAGCCCCTACCACGAACTGCCTCCGCCAACCAGTTCGCCACGCATGGCAGAATCTGATTATCTGGTTTCTTCGGTCTGATTCGTTCGTGCAGCTATACGAACAAGCGCGACAAAATAGACCCGTATGCCAGATAGACTGCCACTGCATCACCCTCCACTCCTGCAATGGTCCACACCTCAGGGAGCCAAGAGGGTCATGAAAAAAACTTTCGTCCTCGTTTCTTCCTCCATGATACAGTGCGACACGGCACGAAGCTGGCGCTGTGAACCATCCCCCACGTTGCCTGATGGTAAATCCCCTCTTTGTCAAGAATTACAGCATCGGGACATTGCAGGGAGCCCCTTGTCGAGCCTGCATAGAAACTACGCCTTGAAATAGCACAGCCAGGTTGGTGCATTAAGATCGGTACGACGTCTATGACACCTTCGAATACACCTAATATGAAACGCGGACTTCCGCTGTATATTCTCGTCGCCCTCCTTGCCGGTATCCTATTGGGCGTCGTGTTACACACGAACTATCTGGCAGATGACAATACCTCCCTGCAAGCCATTGAGCAAGGCGTACATGAGATAACGGATCAATTATCGCTGGCATCTGATAGCAGCACGCGTCTCCAACTGGAGGAAAAACGGAAAGAACTGTCTCAGCACCATACTGCCGTACTCGCTGCGCGCGATAAAAAAGTAGAGCCGTTTTCCCTTCTCGCGGATATTTTTATTCGGCTGATTAAAATGATCGTCGCGCCACTGGTATTCACGACACTGGTGGTCGGTGTGGCGAAACTGGGTGACATCAATGCTGTGGGGCGTATTGGAGGAAAGACCTTAGCCTGGTTTATCAGCGCGTCCCTCGTGAGTCTCCTGCTGGGCATGGTTCTGGTCAATGTCTTTAAGCCAGGAGGGGCCATGAATCTTCCACTTCCCAATCTCAATGAAAATCTTGACTTTGAACGGGGGGATTTTTCGCTCAAAAATTTCCTATACCATGTGTTCCCTTCGAGCGTCATCGACGCAATGGCCAAGAATGAAATTCTGCAGATCGTCGTGTTTTCCTTATTGTTCGGAGTGGCGACTGCCGCTCTCGGTGAACAGGGGCACGTCATTATTCATTTTTTTGATACGGCTGCCCGTGTCATATTAAAAATGACAGGGTACGTGATGACTCTTGCGCCCTTAGCGGTATTCGGCGCGATGACCGCCATCATTGCCACGCAAGGGCCAGGCATTTTGCACACATACTTTTTGTTCGTCAGTGAATTCTACGTGAGTCTATTCCTGCTCTGGTCCGTACTTATTCTGGCGGGATTTTGTGTCATCGGCAGGCGAGTACTGTCGTTAATGTGGCAGGTCAAAGAACCGATCCTCTTGGCCTTTTCCACCTCGAGCAGCGAAGCCGCTTTTCCAAAAACAATGGAAGAGTTGGGCAAATTCGGGTGCAAGCATAACGTCGTCAGCTTTGTGCTGCCGCTGGGGTATTCCTTTAACCTGGATGGCAGCATGATGTACATGACATTCGCGTCACTGTTTATTGCCCAATCCTATGGCATAGATTTACCACTTCCGACACAGCTCAGCATGCTGTTAGTCCTGATGCTCACGAGTAAAGGCATTGCAGGTGTACCCAGGGCCTCCTTGGTCGTGATTGCAGGTACCTTGGCCACATTCAATATTCCGGAAGCGGGTTTGGCGTTGCTATTGGGAATCGATCCGCTCCTGGATATGGGGAGAAGTGCAACCAATGTCGTAGGGAATAGCATTGCAACCGCGGTCGTCAGCAAGTGGGAAGGTGCATTAGGCGATGGAAGCCACGGAGGGCGGCAACCCTCCTGACGCATCGAGCAGACTACCTCGGCGGTACCCATCACGGCGTGCCGCATTCCCGCATATCAATGAAAAGGCTCGACTCACCGGATTCACCTTCCTCCAATTTCGTGGACACCTGGTTAAACAACTGCCATCCTCGCTTCGAACTCGGCCGGGGAGTCAGAGCCGAGGGTTGAGTGACGGCGTCTCCGGTTATAGAACATCTCAAGGTACTCGAAGATATCCTGTCTTGCGGCTTCACGGGTTTCGTAGTGCCGATGGTACACGAGCTCGCGCGGGAGTGTCCCGAAGAAGCGTTCGACACAGGCATTGTCCCAGCAGTTGCCGGTGCGGCTCATGCTGGGGTATGCCGTGCTCGGCGAGCCGCTGCTGGTAGCGCATGGCCGAATACTGACTTCCGCGATCCGAGTGGTGCAGAACCCCGGCCTGTGGGTTCCGGTTTGCCAGCGCCATCGTGAATGCTTACTCGGCCAGCTCCACAGTCAGCCGATGGCCCATCGCCCAGCCGACCACGAGGCGTGAGTACAGAACGAGGATCACGGCCAGGTAGAACCAGCCCGCTGTCGTCCACACGTAGGTGATATCCGCGGCCCACACTCGGTTAGGC
>JBDTPK010000283.1:0-4530 GCA_039932735.1 Nitrospirota bacterium | reverse complement strand
TGCACCATCACAGACGCGGCGCGATGCGTCAGTGCAGTGAGTGCAGAAATCGCAGTAGACATGGACTCGTGCGTCCGAACGAGGCCAAGATTGAGGCTCATCACCTGGCCGAGCTCTTCCCGAATCTGCCAGGCTCTGATTGATCCCTCCTGCGCCATCAGTTGCTGGACACGAGACTGCTCGGTTATGAGTTGGTCTGTTGTGAGTGCCTTTGGTACGACGGTTCGAGCATATTCTCCGGCTCGGATTCCAGCGCGCCGACCGAACACAATGGTCTCAAGAAGTGAATTGCCTCCGAGTCGATTGGCGCCATGTACACTGACGCAGGCACATTCACCGGCTGCGTAGAGACCGGCAACGCCTGTTTCAGTCCATTGATTGGTCCAGACGCCACCCATCTGATAGTGCGCGCCGGGACGGACTGGAATAGGAGTCTCGATGGGATCGAGGCCGGCAAACTCCATCGCCAGTTCTCTGATCTGAGGAAGCCGTTCGAGAATGCGCTGGCGCCCAAGGTGCCGTAAGTCCAGTAACACGCACCCATCGACCCCGCGGCCTTCGAGAATTTCTTGCCCGATGGCCAATGAGACCGTAGAGCGGGTGGCCAATTCCATCTGTTGCGGGGCATAGGTCTTCATAAACCGTTCGCCCAGCGTATTCAGGAGGTAGCCTCCCTCTCCCCGAGCGCCTTCCGTGATGAGGATACCAGTACCCTTGAGTGTGGTGGGATGGAACTGGACAAATTCCATATCCGCCAACGAAGCCCCGGCACGATACGCGAGCGCCATGCCGTCACCGGTGTTGATGACGGCATTCGTACTCGTCAGAAAAACACGCCCGCTGCCTCCCGTGGCCAAGATGACGGCTTTCGCCCCGATCGCGTGCAGCCCTCCGCGGACGAGATCCCACGCCACAACACCACGACAAGCGCCGTCTTCCATGATCAACGCCGTGACATACCATTCCTCATACACCGCAAGGCGCCGTTTGAGCAGCTGCTCGTACATGGCGTGGAGGATGGCATGGCCGGTACGGTCGGCCGCATAACAGGTGCGAGGGAACCCGGCTCCGCCGAACGGACGTTGGGCAATTCGTCCCTGCTCGTCACGACTGAAGATGACCCCCAGACGTTCTAATTCGTGGATTTCACCAGGGGCTTCGCGACACATCGCCTCGATGGCGTCCTGATCGCCGAGATAGAGCCCGCCCTTCGTGGTGTCGAACGCATGGGCTTCCCAGGAATCGTTCTCACCCAGCGCCGCATTGATGCCACCCTGCGCAGCCACAGAGTGGCTGCGAACCGGATGGACCTTGGATATCACGGCGACGTCGAGATCCGGCGGTGCGGCAATCGCCGCCCTCATTCCTGCCAGACCGGCTCCAACGATCAGAATGTCGTGTAGTTTCATAGCCTGCACATCCGATCTGTGAGACGTGAAACGTCAAACGTAAAAGGTTTCGGGCAATCCTACGCTTTACCTTTCACGTCTTACCTTTTAGGGCTTTACTGTCCGCACTCATACGTGACTCTCAGTCTGAAGGCAAGTCTATTAGCTCCCGCACGACTCTTGGAGAACAGGGGGTCAGCGTGGTATTCTTCTGCCCGCACATGCGTCAGCCGATACATTGAGGCCCCTCAACCGACCAGATATATCCAAAGGACAACACGAACGCCATGGCCACACCGGACTTTCTAAGCCCGACCGATACGTTTATCCATCGCCATATCGGCCCCACCGACGCTGACGCTCACGAGATGCTGGCCACACTCGGCTTGCAATCACTGGAGGAGCTGAGCAACGCGACGGTGCCCGCCAACATCCGCCTGCGGAAGGAGTTGGACTTGCCTCTTCACCGCGGCGAACAAGCCGTCCTGGAAGAGATCCGGTCCATTGCCACAGAAAACAAGATCTACCGTTCATTGATCGGCATGGGCTATCACGACTGCATCACACCCGGCGTGATTCAACGGAATATTTTCGAAAACCCCGCCTGGTATACCCAATACACGCCCTACCAGGCTGAGATTGCTCAGGGCCGCTTGGAAGCCCTCGTGAATTTCCAAACCCTGGTGACCGACCTCACCGGCTTGCCCTTAGCGAATGCCTCACTCCTGGATGAAGCCACCGCAGCAGCGGAGGCGATGGCCATGTGCCTCGCCATTTCCCGTTCGTCCGACCGCGAACGGACAGCGTTCCTCGCCTCACAAGACTGTCATCCCCAGACCATTGCCGTGATGCAGACACGGGCTGAACCGCTCGGCATGACGCTACGCGTAGGGCCGACTCAGACCATCGACTTTTCCAACCCTCAGCTGGCCGGCATCCTGCTTCAGTATCCGATGACTGACGGCTCTGTCGTAGATTACAGCGCGCTGGTGTCTCAGGCCCACGCAGCCGGAATTCTGGTGGTGGTCGCCACCGATCTGTTGGCCTTAACCCTCTTGCGCCCACCGGGAGAATTCGGAGCCGATATCGCAGTGGGCTCGAGCCAGCGATTTGGTGTCCCGCTCGGATTCGGCGGACCCCACGCTGCGTTTCTTGCGACCACCGAGGCATTCAAACGACAGATGCCGGGACGTATCGTTGGAGTGTCCAAAGATGTCACGGGAAAGCTTGCCTACCGGCTTTCCCTACAGACCCGCGAACAACACATCAGGCGTGAGAAAGCGACAAGCAACATTTGTACGGCGCAGGTGCTCTTGGCCATCATGGCGAGCATGTATGCGGTTTACCATGGACCGGAAGGTTTGCGGCGAATTGCCGAACGCGTCCATGGCCTCGCTGTGATGCTGGCAGCAGGATTGCGGCAGCTTGGATTCGAGGTCGCAACGGAAACCTATTTCGACACGATTCGGGTTCGTCTGACAAAGACGCAGACCGAGTCTATCTTGATCCGGGCCGACGAAGCCGGCATCAATCTTCGTCGGCATGAGGACTACTCCATCGTGATTGCGCTGGATGAGGTGAGCACGGAAGACGAAATCCGCCGCCTGATGGAAGTTTTTACCGGCCACAATCGGCTGCCGTTTCAGGTGCGAGACTTGATCCAGAGCGTCACCACAGGTTTCCCGGCGAACCTGACCCGCACCAGCACGTACCTCACCCACGAGGTGTTCAATCGCTATCACTCGGAGCATGAGATGCTGCGGTATATCCACCGTCTCGGGGCGAAGGATCTGTCGCTCGTCCATTCGATGATCCCGTTAGGGTCCTGTACGATGAAACTGAACGGAACGACCGAAATGCTCCCGGTCACCTGGCCGGAGTTCTCACGGCTTCATCCCTTTGCGCCGATCGAACAAACCAAGGGGTATAGAAAGCTGTTCCATCAACTGGAGGCCTGGCTGGCCGAGATCACCGGACTCGCCGCCGTGACCTTGCAACCGAACGCCGGTTCTCAAGGCGAGTATACGGGACTGATGGTGATCCGGGCCTATCACCGGAGCCGAGGAGAAGGACATCGGGATGTCTGTTTAATTCCCCTGTCAGCCCACGGCACGAATCCAGCCAGTGCGGCGATGGTGGGCATGACGGTTGTGACGGTCGCCTGCGATCGACAGGGCAATGTGGATGTACCCGATCTTGAAGCTAAGGCCGCTCAGCATCGCGATCGGCTCGCGGCGCTCATGTTGACCTATCCCTCGACCCACGGTGTGTTCGAAGCCGATGTGCGCCGCATCTGTCAGATCGTCCATACGCACGGGGGGCAAGTCTATATGGACGGCGCCAACTTGAACGCACAGGTGGGGCTCTGTCGGCCCGGCGATATCGGCGCGGACATCTGCCACCTGAATTTGCACAAGACATTCTGCATCCCCCATGGCGGGGGGGGGCCAGGAATGGGACCGGTCGTTGCGGCACGGCATCTGGCGCCGTTTCTTCCAGGCCATTCCGTGATGCAATTGGGCGGACAAGACGCCATCGGAGCTGTATCGGCGGCGCCGTACGGGAGCCCCAGCATCGTGACGATTTCCTGGGTCTACATCGCTCTGATGGGGCGCGACGGCTTAACCAAAGCCACGCAGGTGGCGATCTTGAGCGCCAACTATATGGCCAAACGGCTGGAGAAGTACTATCCCATCCTCTATACCGGAACGTCTGGATTCGTCGCGCACGAGTTTATTCTCGACCTCCGTCCGTTCAAAGAGACGGCGGGAATTGAAGCGATGGATGTCGCGAAGCGATTGATGGATTATGGGTTTCATGCACCGACGGTTTCGTTCCCGGTTGCCGGAACGCTTATGATCGAACCGACGGAGAGCGAAACGCGAGACGAATTGGACCGGTACTGCCAGGCGCTGATCTCGATTCATGCCGAGATACAAGACATCATAGAAAACCGCCAGCCCCGCACCAATAATCTACTGAAGAGTGCGCCCCACACAGCACAGGTGGTGACGTCCGATGAATGGAATCGGTCGTACAGCCGCGAACAGGCTGCCTTCCCTGCCCCCTGGGTGCGGGACCATAAGTTCTGGCCCAGCGTGAGCCGCGTCGACGAAGCCTATGGAGATCGGAATCTTGTCTG
>JBDTPK010000282.1:0-4530 GCA_039932735.1 Nitrospirota bacterium | reverse complement strand
CCAAGCAAGGTATAGAGCACGAATTTCAACGCGGCGTGGTGTCGCTCCGCTCCTCCCCCCCAGAGCTTGATCAGAAAGTAACTGGGAATGAGCATGAGTTCCCAAAAGACGAAAAAGAGGATCAAGTCGATCGAGATGAAGACCCCCATCGTGGTCGTCTCAAGGGCGAGGAGTGCCATCATGTAGAGCTTCACTTGATGGCGGACGGTGTCCCATGAATAGATGATGATCAGGACCGCGAGGAAGGCGGTGAGTCCGACGAAGAGGACACTGATCCCATCCACAGCGAGGTGGTAGCTGATCCCGAGGGCGGGAATCCACGGCACGTGTTCGGAAAACTGCATGGCGGCTGATTCCGGAATGAATCGCCAAAGCACGAATACGCAGAGGGCCAGCTCCACGAGTGCAATCGCCAAGGCGGAGGTCCGCACCATATCCTCGTCATCAAATATCCACAGGACGACGGCCCCGATGACGGGGAGAAACAGAATACAGGTGAGAATCGGAAATGTTGATGCCAGTTCTTCTAACATTTCAGTACGTTACAGTTGCATGATGAGCTGAATAATGACGGCCAGCAGGAAAATCCCTGCCACAATAACCGCGGCATAATGATGGACCATACCGCTCTGCAGTTGCCGCCACTGGCGAGCGGCGAGATGGTTGCCGTATCCGATCACATTGAGGCCGCCATAGATCAGGTACTTCTCCGCCCATGTCGAACCAGCCGCGGCCACGTCGGCCAACCGCGCGACGCCGTGCACGAGACCATCGATCACGGTGCGATCGAACCAATCGAGCAGGCGTCCCAACTGCTTGATCGGTTCCACCCATACCAAGTCATAGAGTTCATCGACGTAGTACTTGTTGAGTAAGATTTTGTAGCCCGCCTGAAACTTTGCGGCCAGGCGATCCGGCGCCGAGAGATTCACACTGTAAAAGTAGTGTGCGAGGGCCCAGCCCAGCAACGCAATGCCTGTGGCAATCATCATGAGCATTAGCACGAGCCCGGTACTCACATCATGTTCTCCTCCCAGACCTGCGATCGGTGCGAGAAATTGATGGAGCCAGCCATGTTCAGGGGGAAACCCCAGGAACCCACCGAGAATGGACAACACACCTAACACCATTAGCGGGCCGACCATCACCATCGGGGACTCATGGACATGTTCCTCCGTATGATGGTCCATACGAGACGCGCCATAAAATGTCAGATACATCAGGCGGAACATGTAGAAGGAGGTCAAGAGCGCGCCGACGGCGGCCATGGCATACAGCAGATAGTGGTGATGCGTAAAGGCATGGGCGAGGATTTCATCTTTGCTCCAGAAGCCTGCCAGCGGTGGAATGCCCGCAATTGCGACCGTGCCGATTAAAAATAGTCGATGGGTCCATGGGATCTTCGAGCTGAGTCCGCCCATCTTTCGAATGTCTTGTTCACCTGAGAGCGCATGGATCACCGATCCGGCAGTGAGGAACAAGAGCGCCTTGAAGAAGGCATGGGTCATGAGATGAAATATGGCGGCCGAATAGGCCCCGATCCCGCACCCGAGAAACATGTACCCGAGCTGGCTCACCGTCGAATAGGCCAAGACGCGCTTGATATCCGTTTGGACGAGGCCAATGGTGGCGGCAAATAACGCGGTAAATCCGCCGATGACGGCGACGATCGTCATCACCGTCGGCGACAAATCAAAAATGGCATGGTTTCGCACGATCATGTAGACACCGGCCGTCACCATCGTTGCGGCATGGATCAATGCGCTCACTGGTGTCGGACCTTCCATTGCATCGGGAAGCCAGGTGTAGAGTGGTAGTTGGGCTGATTTGCCGACTGCTCCGATCAGGAGACAGAACGCGATCGCAGTGGCCATCTCCGGCGAGAGTTGGCCGACCTGAGCAAACACTTTCGTATAATCGAGCGTCTTGAAATTGACGAAGATCAGGAAGATGGCCAGAAGGAAGCCCGCGTCGCCGATGCGGTTCACCACAAAGGCCTTCGAGGCGGCCTTCGCAGCAGAGATCTTATCGTAGTAGTAGCCGATCAGCAGATAGGAACAGAGTCCCACCCCTTCCCAGCCGATGAAGAGCACCACATAGTTGTTCCCCATGACGAGGAGCAACATGGAGACCATGAAGAGGTTCATGTAGGTGAAGAATCGCGTGAACCCGCTTTCCCCATGCATGTAGCCGACTGAATAGATGTGGATCAGGAGCCCGACTCCCGTGACGACGAGCAACATGATGCACGTGAGAGGATCGACGAGATAGGCGAGATTGATAGTAAGGTCGCCGCCGAAGATCCATTGATAGGCTATGACTTCATGGGACTCGCCGGTCTGCAGAATGTCGACGAACACGGCGATCGTACAGAGAAACGACAACCCTACCGATCCCCAGGCAAGCCGGTGCGCAGTCTCGTGGGAATACCGTCTTCCGAGGAACCCGTTGAGGATCACGGCCAGCAGGGGAAACAGCGGAATGAGCTTGATGAGTAGATCGGTCACGTTACCACTTTAAGAAGTTCATCTCGTCCACGTTCGTGGAGATCTTTCCACGGAACACGACGATGATGATGGCCAGCCCGATGGCCGCTTCCCCAGCAGCAATGGCGATGATGAAGAGGGCCACCAGTTGGCCCGCCATTGATTCCAGGTAATGGGAAAAGGCTACGAGGTTGATGTTCGCCGCGTTCAACATGATCTCGACAGACATCAGCACGATGATGAAGTTCCGTCTGATCATTACGCCGAGTAAGCCGGTGATAAAGAGCACGGCGCTGACGGCGACATATGCGCTGAGAGGAATCATAGTGACCCGTGAGGGGTGAGGCGTGAGGCGTGAGGCGCGCGAACCCTCGTCATGGCTGCTGTCGCTCGTCCCTTCACGCCTGACCCATGACCCCTTACGCCTTACCTTCTCGATTGGCCGATTTCGGCGTTTTTGCCAGGACGATCGCCCCGATGACAGCGCCCAGCAGGAACACTCCAACAATCTCGAACTGCAACAGATACTCGCTGAACATCTTGATCCCAACCGCGTGGGTATCGCCGTCCTGAAGTATCGCGACAGTCGTCGCATCACCCTTTTCGCCTCCGAAGGGTGAACGGAGCAGGAGCGTCAACACATACAACGATCCGATCGCTGCCGGAACCAGAAAGTACAGGTAGGAGGAATGCAAATATCGGTCCTCAGTCTTTAAGTTCATGAGCATCAGAACGAAGAGGTACAAGACAAGGATCGCACCAGCGTAGACGATGATCTGAACGGCCCAGAGGAACTCGGCATTGAGGAGAATGAAGAGTCCGGAGACATGGACCAGTAGGGCAAGGAGTGCCAGACCGCAATGGACCGGGTGCCTGAGCGACACAGTCAAGACGCCCGCAGCAATACTGGCCAGTGCAAAATAGGCAAAAAAGACCAAAACCATCGATTGCTTAGCTCAGATGCTTGGGTGGTGGTTGGGTCGGCTTGAGTACCGATTGCGGGAAGTAATACCGATATTCCCGGCTTTCCTCAACATTCTGTTCCTGATTGTGCGCATAGAGATATTTCTTCGCATCGTCGAGATGACGCTCGCCGATTTCGTAGAGCCGCTTCTTGTCGAACAGCAAGGTGCGTTTATCGTGGGTCGAGAACTCATACATCTTCGTCATCGCCAATGCGTTGACGGGACAGGCCTCGACGCAATAACCGCAAAAGACGCATTTGGTAATATCGATGTAAAACTCACTGGCGAATCGCTGCAGTGGACGCTCTGGATCTTCCGAGCTAATGACCTTGATACAACGGGATGGGCAGGCGGCTTCACAGAGGTCACAGCCGACACACCGTTCCTGGTGATCGTCATAGCGTAAGAGCGCAAGTGCTCCCCGGTGGGTATCGGGAAGCGTTCGCTGTTCCCGCGGATACTGGAACGTGATGGGTTTGTGGAACATATGCTTGAACGTCACCTTCATGGCATCCCAGATCTCGTAGAACAAGGCGGCCTGAAGGATTTGCTTTGTCAGTGCGGCAACACTCATGTGCGTTTTCTGCTCCCTCTTATGCCTTTTCGATCGTCACGCGGGTCTGCTTGAACGTGGGAACTCCGGTCGTTTGATCGACCTGGACCGACATCAAGTCCTTCACCGGCGGCTCATTGAAATGCTCCGGGAAGAAGCACGTCTGCGGGGCGATGGATTGATCAGGCTGCACTGCCAATTGCATCGAGCCGCAGTCCGACGTGAGACGTACCGTCGTCCCCTCACCCACTGCGAGCCGTTCCATATCTTGGGGATTCATCCTGAGACGCCCATTATTGGGAGCAATCGTGATGAGTCCGATGGCTTCGGTGGACAGCTTACCGGAATGATACAGAACTTGTCCCATCAATAATGTGAAGGGTCTCAGGTGCTTGGAATCGGATGGCACAGTAGCTCGATAGCGCGCCGCCACATCGGTGGTGTACCCATTGGAGAGATAGCGGTCCACCGTCGGCACAACCTTGCGCGGCTGGCCGAGGTTGTAGTATCCGGGCAGCAACTTCAT
>JBDTPK010000281.1:0-4532 GCA_039932735.1 Nitrospirota bacterium | reverse complement strand
GCCATTAACCATCCGATCCCGTTTCATTTGAAAGAAGGGTCCGTGCTGATCGGCACGGCCACCGAGGGCCCCAACGGAACCATCAATGTGCGAGCTGAGCCGCTGAAGAGAACGATGGAGATCCCGCTGGATTCTATCGCCGCGCTGAATCCAATTATCCAAGCCCCAGTCATCTATTCAGGCACCCTCACTGGGGGCTACTCGCAAGCAACCGGGAACAGCCATCTGAGGAATGCCAGCCTCCTCGGAGACTTCGTGGCTCGGAGCGAGCAACTCCGCCTGACCCTCAACGGCCGGTACGTCTACGGTGACAGAGACAACGAGATCTCTGCTCGAAACGCGCGCGGGTTGATCAAGATGGACTTTTTTATCACAAAACACATCTTTTGGTTCGCGTCCGCCTACTTTGAGAACGATCTTTTCCAGGACCTCAAATTGCGAACCGCCATTTCCTCCGGTCCCGGCTATCAGTTCATCAACCAGGGTGATTACGAAAGTCCTTGGCTCAAAGACATGACACTCTATGCGGAGGCCGGGCTTTCCTACTTCAACGAAGACTTTACGATCGAGAGTGATCAATCGTCCTTCCGCGGACGATGGGCAGTCAGGCTCAACTGGCCGATCTTGGAAGAACGCGTGACATTCTACCACTACCAGGAAATTTACCCTTCGCTACAAAATGCCAAGGACTATTATATGACGATGGACAACGGCGTCCGTTTCAGAATATTTGAGGGATTCGTGAGCGGCATCCAAGTAACAACCCGATATAACAGCAATCCGGCTCCGGGGACCGGGGATACGGACAACTTGTACCTCGTAACCCTTGGATACAACTTCGATACAACGAAGAAACGGTTGCCCTGATCGAAGCCAAGGCAGTCCACTCTACACTCTCGTGAGGAGGAACTATGCTAAAAGAATTTAAAGAGTTCGCCATGAAGGGCAATGTGCTCGACATGGCGATTGGTGTCATTATCGGCGGAGCATTCGGGAAAATCGTCTCCTCGCTGGTCAATGACGTGCTGATGCCGCCCATCGGCCTGCTGATGGGCGCCGTCGATTTTTCGAGCCTTTTCATCAATCTGTCAGGGACGGCACAGCCCTCTCTCGCCGCAGCCAAGGCGGCGGGGGCCCCGACTATCAACTATGGCGTCTTCCTTCAAGTCACCTTTGACTTCATCATCATCGCGTTTGTCATCTTTTTGCTGGTGAAGCAAATAAACCGCTTCAAGAAAGAGGCGCCTCCAGCCCAGCCAGCGCCACCGGCAGGACCGACCAACGAAGAAAAATTATTGATAGAGATCCGCGACGCGCTGAAAAACCGCCACTAAGACCTCCGTTCCTACGAGATTTCGGTAGTGGGTCAGTTTGAATTCAGCTAGGCCTCTTCATGTCAATTTTATAATAGATGCTATGGCTCACGGACTCGGTTGAAGGGTATTCACAATTGACCATAGGAAATGCTACTGTGCACTCCAAACTGACCCACTACCGAGATTTCCACGACGCGGGAGTCGGGTGATTCACACCATATTTAACCCGTGCGACACGGAAAGGAGAATCATCATGCAGCTGTTCAAAACCTCCGTCCTAGTCATAAGTTTGGTCGCTCTGGCAGGCTGTGGGAGCTTGGAGAAGGACGTCAAGAAAGCGGATTTGAGCCCCATTTGTGATAAGACTCACGGATGGACGGCTTGGTCTGACGTTCGTTGCAATCCCCCACCTGAAGCACCGAGGGATCTGGCCGCCGAGCTGGCCGCAGCACAGAAACAGAACGGCGCGCTCAGTGACCACGTGAGCGATCTTGAACGACAGCTCGCCCAACGCGATCGGGAGTTGGGCTCCCTGCGGGCCGAGGCCGGCGAATCGGCCAGGCTGGCCAGCCAGCTGGCCGCGGCACGGAGCACCCTGGATGAGTCCAAGACGCGGGTCTCCGACCTCGAACGACAGCTTGCCGCGGCACAAACCAACGGCGCTGATAAGGACAAACTCGTCGCCGAACTCGCCGCTGCCAGGCAGCTGCAGGCTGAGCTCGAGGCCCAACGCGCTGAGCGCGACAAGGAGCTGGCCGGCCTTCGGAGCGACTTGTCGGCCGAAATGGCGAAGCTACAAGGGGCAGAGCGCGGGTTGATTCGGGCGCTTCGCCCTGAGATCGAAAAGGGTGATATCACGATCAATTTGAACAACGAGCGCCTGCTGATCAATCTCGCGTCCGGCTATCTCTTTGGGTCTGGGGAAGACCAGCTTAAACCGGCCGGAGCCGACGCGCTCAAGCAGGTGGGCATGATCTTAAAAGACTACCCTGAGTATAAGGTGGCGGTGGATGGCCACACGGATAGCCAGCCCATCCGGGGCGCATTGAAGAAGACGTTTCCGACGAATATGGAGCTGTCAGAAGCCCGCGCGGCCAATGCGGCCACGGCTCTGGGAGAAGGCGGCCTGAGCGCTGTCACCACGCATGGCTATGCGGACACCGAACCCAAGGCACCGAATACAACTGTGGCCGGACGCGCGAAGAACCGCCGCGTGGAAGTGCAGGTCACCAAGTAACAACCCTATGTCACCGGGAGGAGGCCGCGACATGTTCGCCGCCTCCTCCTATGTTCACCGGTCACACACCTCCGTACAGCCGTAGCAGGACGGAAGATGATCGTCGGACACCTTGCCGTATTGCTTCACGACTGATCACATGCTCATGCAGAGACCTGTGATTTCAACATAAAGGAGACAGGCGATGAAAACGAACATGGTGTGGGTCGCTTTGCCGGTATTCGCGATCGGCCTCACATCTTCAGCGTGGGCGGTTGACATGGACGCTATGAAAAAGAAGGTTGAAACCGTGAAAGGTCAAGCTGAGAACGTAAAGAAAGAGGGCGGTGAGACGACACAAAGTGCCAAGGATATGAAGGCGCAGGATACCATGAAAAACGCGGGAGAAACGAAGAGCGAAGGAATGAAGCTGAAGGATGCCGCCATGGGCAAGTAGGGCCCTGGATGGATTCCTTTCGATCAATGCCGGCGCGTCTGTGACGCGCCGGCTCTCCTATTCCGCACATCACAAATTACAGCCGCTTTCCTCGCACTTCTCTACTATAGCGAGTCACCAACATGAGAGGGATGAAGTAACACCCGCGCTGTGAAGGGCCTCCGTTACGACGAGAATTCCCTCGAGGCGGAAGTGGAAAGACTCACGGGATAAATGACCCGCGCGATCCAGAAGGGGAGCGTCCTGATGCACACATGCAAAACCGCCATCCTTGCAACCTGCATCGTTGCTCTGGCAGGCTGCGCGAGCTGGGATAAGAGCCCTATTTGTAACCCCAGTCACCAATGGCAGGCGTGGTCTGACGTCCGGTGCAATGCCGACAATGCACCAAAGGCGACGGACGACAATGCTGCCCGTCTCGCGGCTCTCGAAAATGAGCGTCAACGGTTGGCCGATGAACTGGCTGCGGCCCAGAGACAGAACGGGGCACTCAACAACCGCGTGAGCGAGCTGGAAGGACTGTTAGGTCAGAACAAGGGCAGCTTGGCCAAGGCCGAGAAGGATCTCCTGAACGCGCTGCAACCTGAAATTTCCAAGGGCACGGTGTTGGTCAATCAATTCGGTGATGCACTCACAATCAATCTGGCCCCTCGCCTGCTGTTTGATTCGGGGCAGGACCAGCTGAAGGCCGGCAGCGCCGATGCCTTGAAGCGTGTGGGCGGTGTCCTCAAAGATTTCCCGGACAAGCAGGTGCATGTGGCGGGATACACCGACAATGTGGTCATCGGGGGGGCGTTACAAAAGAAGTTCCCCTCCAACAAGGAGCTTTCTGGCGCTCGTGCCTATAGTGCAGATCGAGCACTGCGGGACGGCGGCGTGAGCACCAATTTATCGGCCGCAGGCTACGGGGACAGCAACCCGATCGCCAGCAACAACACGGCAGATGGGCGTGCAAAGAACCGCCGCGTTGAGGTGATCGTCAAGTAACGGCAAAGCAGGAGATGGCAGGCTAGATGGTCTTCTGTGCTCGTGCAACGCGTGGGAGGAGAAGGGTAGCCTGCTCGTTCTCCTGCTCGCGGAACGCGCACGGTAGGAATGTGCTCGTTCGACGCGCGCAATCGAGGATTGACCAGGCTACCCTTGAAAATGAAGCAGAGGATTGGGATAACGTGCGCAGTGGGAGACCAAACTAGCCCGCCCTCAGAGGAGAAAATAGAAGTGGTGGTCGCCTGGGACAAGAGCGCGTCTCGGCGCGCTCGGGGTTGGGCGGGTGAGAATGTCGCACGCAGTAAAGGGCGCCTTGGCCACTCCCTTTACCTGCATTCTGGGGAGAAGCAGGATCTAACTCGCAAGCCTTTTCACAGGTCTTCTGGTTTGAGATCTGTCACCTTGGATAGACGTGCCAGCATGCGCGGGCCAACCTCGTCGCGATCATGAAAAGCGAAGACGACATCGGGCCACCCAGTCCGTTGCAGGATTTTATGAGAGCCAGTGATTCGTTTGATCTGCCAACCAATGCGGAGGAGTCCAGAGAGTACACGAG
>JBDTPK010000280.1:0-4534 GCA_039932735.1 Nitrospirota bacterium | reverse complement strand
ACAGCGTCGGTTATTTGTGATTTTATAATGCGGGAAGTCCGACAGGCTGCTAGCAAGATGGCATTTCTCCCACTGTCTTCAGAGCCGGTTCAAATCTTAAGCATGGAGGATCTATCATGACGGGATTAACTCAACGTTTCACAACGATGGGCTGGTCACGGTCCATCGCCGCCGTTGGAGTATTTGGTTTCCTCGTAGGATGCAGCGGTCACGTGTATACCGTGCCAACTCCTAAGCTAGATCCCAAGAAGAACCGCTACGAAGGAGTGCTGGCTTACTCCCCAGTGAATTTCATGGAAATCTCGTGGACAACCGCAGTTCTGGAGAAAGAGACCAACAAGGTGCTGAGGACATCTACTGGCACAACACCGCAAACTAAATGCATACCGCGTCTACAGTTTAAACAAGTCGTTCGTGGAGACTATGACAGTCCATACCAGATCTTCTATGACCCAGGATTTTTGGAGAAATACAATTTCAAAGTCGAGCTCGATCAGGGAGTGCTGAAGTCCGTCGGCGTCGACTCATCTCCGGACCGTGGTGAAACATTCAAAAATCTGGCGACTGCGGCAGGGGAAGCGGCTAAGGCGGTGAAGGGGGCTTTTGTGCCAGACGAATTTCCATGCACTCATGAGCCGGTGCTGAAATTCATCGAGAAATCGGCGAAAGTATGCCCCGACGGCAAGTGCGATTTTGAGCCTTATATGCCCAAACCGTAAATGGCCTTTCACGGTGTAGCATCGGACCATAAAAAAGCCAAGGGCCGTGAAGCCCGAGGCTCTTTTCGGTAATGCCGCGATCAACGCGGCGTCGCGCCGCGCGAGGCGATCCATTCCTTGGCATCAAGCGTAAGGTTCATGAGTGCTTCAAGGTCGCTGAAGCTGGAGGAGCTGGCGTTACGCCAGGCCCCTGTGCGGTTCTTGAATGAGCGGGAAAAGGTTGTCGAGAAAAACGGACCTTTGATCCCGTCATTGAGCCAGATCGCGGCTTGCATCCCGCCGCTGCGCAGAGTGTGAAAGGGTTTTTTTGTGAGTAGCCATGATGTTTCCTCCTTTTATGTTTAAGTGACGTTGGCTCTCTCACCAAACCGTGGAGAGCCAACCGAAACGGTAAAAGGAGGAGGGGAGGCGAAGGCCGCAACCGGAGTGCCGGAGCGGATCACGCGGTGGGCGTGAACAGCCAAGCTGGCGCGAACGCTGCGCCGCGCAGGTGATAGCCGGTCGGCCTCACCGGATGGCGTCACAAAAAAACAAGACATACAGCGGCGGTCAGGGCCGGACTGGAAAGGAGGGCAGGCGATCGGACGGTACCGATCTAGGCTACATAATCTCCTATGTGAGCTGATGTGCGGAGAAGAACAGCCTTAATCTCCGCAGAAATTGCGCATATTACGCTTGAACGGGCGGAGAATATGAGGCATAATCTACGCATGAGGTGCGGATAATGACGTATAGCCATGAGCGGGCCGACTGGCCAAAATATCATTGGGATCAGCAAAAGCTGACCCCAAAACTGGCTGCTGTGCGCCATCGGCAAGGCCGTCTGATCGGACGGATGGAAGCTATTGGATTTTCCCTTCGCAAGGAGGCCGTGCTGCAAACTCTCACCCTCGATGTGTTGAAATCCAGTGAAATCGAAGGGGAAGTCCTCAGTCCGGAACAGGTGCGATCTTCTATCGCGCGGCGGCTGGGAATGGACATTGCCGGGGCCATTCCGGCAGACCGCCATGTTGAGGGTGTGGTGGAGATGATGCTTGATGTCACACAGAGTTTTGACAAGCCTCTGACAGCAGAACGCCTGTTCGGGTGGCATGCAGCCCTATTTCCGACAGGACGCAGTGGCCTGCATAAAATCATCGTTGGTGCATGGCGCGACGATTCCAATGGCCCGATGCAGGTGGTATCGGGGCCTATCGGCCATGAGAAAGTACATTTCGAGGCTCCCAAGGCTCCACGCCTTGAAGCTGAGATGACAAAATTCATACGCTGGGCCAATAAGAAAAGCGACCTCGATCCTGTTCTACGCTCGGCTTTGGCGCATTTGTGGTTCGTGACGATCCACCCGTTTGATGATGGCAATGGTCGTATCGCAAGGGCGATTGCAGATTGGGCTCTGGCGCAGTCTGAAAATAGCTCTCAGCGCTTTTACAGCATGTCGTCGCAAATCCGTCTGGAACGGAATGACTATTACGACATCCTGAAAGAAACGCAAAAAGGCACCCTCGACGTGACCGAATGGATGGAATGGTTTCTCGGCTGCCTTGATCGTGCCATTGCCGGTACTGAAAGCAGCCTTGCCGGTGTGTTCCGTAAGGCACGGTTTTGGGAGAACACTGCCGAGAAACACATCAACGATCGGCAACGCGTGATTATGAATAAATTGCTCGATAGGTTTGAAGGAAAACTCACCTCTACCAAATGGGCAAAGCTCGCCAAGTGTTCTCAAGACACGGCCCAACGGGATATTCAGGCGTTGATTGACCTAAGGGTACTGGTCAAAGACGCGGCGGGTGGTCGCAGCACGAGCTATTCGTTGACTGACTAGGCGGAGTCAATTTCAGAGGGAAATCGGTGCGATAAGGCTCCTGCCGCGGTGGCCTGCCCTGTGGCGGACAGGCCACCGTTAACCCATAGGTCACGCTGCCTTGCGCAGGGGAACGGGGAGCCATTCGGTTCCCGCGACGGTGCGCCCGGCTTGAGCGGCCAGCTCGGTCTTGCTGAGCGTAGCCGTTGCAGGCGAGGGCAGGGTGCCGTTGGCTTCCTGCAGGGCTTGCAGGATGGCGGCCTTGCTGATCCGGGAGAAGCAGTTTTCAGCGATGGGCGTGAACCATCGCGTCATATCGAGCGTCAGCGACGCTGCAAGGGCATCGGCGTGAGCGATGTGTTCGCTGTCCGGGCGGTCGGCTTTGAGCCTTACCGCATCAATCATGCTGGCGGTGCAGAAGGCGAGCAGGTCGAGCAGGGCTGCTTGATCCTGCGCGAGGCACTATTGCCAGAAAGCGTCTTCGCGATCACCAGGCAGGCGTTCGCCCCAGTTCTGCCGGGCCGCCTTTAGGGACTCGAAAGCGTGCGATCCTTCGACCCGGCGGAAGGACTGGGCAGAAACGGAGAGCTTGAGGCTGCTGTCGCGGGCGTCAGTCTCGAAGAACACTGCCTTGTCATGGCGTGCACCACGCGATGTCCGGTCGGTCGAGAAGTGCCGCGCTGATCGCGGCGGAACAGTGCTCGGTCAGGCTTTCGATCAGGGCGGCCGAGTGTGGCGCGGCTGATTCAGTTTCTACGACCGTGACGTGGCCATCGGCATCGGTTGTTGTGGTGGTTGGTGATTTTGCCTGTTTCGTTGGTTTGTCCTCGGGCAAGACGAATCCGCGATGGATATCGGGTTCGCCCTTGTGTCCGATACTGACGACGGCGCTGGCGATGAAAAGGGTTTCCGGGGGCCACATCGTGGCGCGGTCGTCGAGTTCGTTCATGCGCACTTCGATCTCATCGAGGCGCGAGGTGACTTGGGGATCGGTTTCGTCGCTCGTGTCGATCATGCCGTTATATTCTGCCAGCAGGGCTTCGTATTCCTGCTGCTGATCGTCGGGGACGGCGAAGGCCATGACCTGCTCCATGGGGAGATCGGCCAGGCGGGAGGCGGCAAGGATGGCCGGGCTGACGCGAGCGAGCTTGAGGCGCTTCAAGACAATCGTTTCGGTGACGCCGAAGCGGGCGGCGATGTCGGCGGGCGGGATGCCCTTGTCGATCAGCTCCCGGAAGGCTTCGAATTCGTCTGCCGGGTGCATCTGCTCGCGGACAGTATTTTCAGCGAGGCTGATTTCCGTCGCGTTGGTTTGAGAGGCGAGAATCTGGCAGGGCACGGGAGCCTGCTTGACGATCGCACCGGATGCGGCGAGGCGCTGCATGGCTTGCAGGCGTCTTCCTCCGGCGACCACGGCGTATTTGATCTTACCGTGCTTTCTCACCACGAGGGACTGCAACAGTCCGTGAGCGGCGATGGAGGCGGCAAGCTCTTCAAGGCCGGAGTCGGTGGCCGTCTTGCGGACGTTGCCTTCCCAGGCGACAAGTTTATCAAGTGTGATGTTTACAGTGTCAGTCTTTGCATTTTTCCTTTTGTTAGAGGTTTTCAACACGCAGGACAAAAGGACGGGCGGAAAAGCCACGCGGTCACCAACGGGGAACGGCCAACACGGTCATTGGTGCGGGCAGGCCGTTGACCGCGCGGCGCGCCCGTCCAGCCTGCGTGATCGATTGAAAACCGGACAAAAGGGGCAATGAGAGAGACACGAGGAAATGAACGCGGATCAGCGGGAAAGCCGGTTTTGCGACGGAGCAATGGAAAAAGAGCGCACAGAATTGGCGCAGGAACGGCGAACGTCAGGCGGTACGATGGACAACGGTGAAAAGCGGGCAGAGGCTGGCATGCGAAGCGCGCAGTAACATCGCGGCGCTGCGTCAGGCGCAGGGCCATGAATGATCGGCGAAGCTGTAGGTGCGGTCGTCACCGAGGATGATGTGATCGAGCAGGGTGA
>JBDTPK010000279.1:0-4547 GCA_039932735.1 Nitrospirota bacterium | reverse complement strand
GTAGGCCCAGAGCTGCCCACACTCCTCCTTGAGGAGGTAGGCCGTGCTCAATCGCTTGTTGGCCTGGAGCAACAGCTTCAAACTCCGGCGCCCATCCGTCGTCAGGTTCTCCCGATGCGACAGCCGCGTGTACTTCTGGCCCTTGATGAAGCGCCGGCCCTTGCCTGTCAGCCGGGCCTACTAGGTCTTGCGCCCCGCATCCAAGGCTGCGCCAAGGTGACGCAGCACCGATAGCCGAGCGCCTGATGCAAACGCTGCCGGCATAGAACTGGTCGATATCATGCACAATCGCCATCTCTCGCTCGTCCTGATTCTGAGATTGCCGGTGCTGAACCAACTCGTTTTTCAGTGGGACGTTGGCGTTGCCCCACTGTTCACGAAGACTCGACGAGCACCGACCTTAGCGCGGACTCATGGCCCAGCCTACGCCGCGCTGCGAATAGAGCCCCGGCAGCACGGTGACGGTCAGGCAGCCGGTATGCGTGGGGACAAACATAAAATCCTCGATCGACAGGGTTCGCTCCCACTTGGCTCGCACACAGCGCGCAAAACGTTGTCGGTGCCGACTGCGCGATGCCACGACGGACGGTCATAAGTAATTCGGACTAGACAAGATGATTCCACTCGGCCTACAATCCCGCGTCACCCGCCTTGTACATAGTTCCATCGCTGGATCGCGATACGTTCAGATTTCACGGAAGGGTGAGTCTGATAATTGGTCGGTCGAGGGAGGTGTCGCTCGTGGCCAAGCGAGAGCGAGAAGGAGGGTTAGCTGCCTCCATTTTGGATCGATTGCTGGATGATGATCCTCGCGCCGGCGACCCGCGAGTCGATTCCCTCGATCTCAAACATCTGCCTCACCTGGCAAAGAAGCTTCTATCGGACAGCGACCCGCTAGCTCGCTATATCCGGAACCAAGCCTATCCGGAAGACCTCACAACGCTGGGCCAATACGACGGGGCGACCCCGGTACCTCGTCCGGTTGTTGCGGCGGTGGTCGACATCCTCAACCGGGTCATCTTCGGGCCCTTTCTCTATGAGCGTCAGCGATTCGGAAGCATTCGGCTGAGTGCCGAGACCGTCACGCTGATGGAAGATAGTCGCAAAAGCAAGAATGCCTCGTCCTTCAATCGCATGTTACTGGACGAAGCCTATGCAGAGGAGCTGGAGAAGATGCGCAAGCCGACTCCGCCCTCGCTGTCTCTGCGCGAGCTCCGAGCCTCGGTTGCGAGAGACATTGAGGCACTGCTGAATACGAGACGAGAATTGCTGCTCGATGTGCCCCAGGACATGGAGGAAGTGAAGAAATCCAACCTGCTGTTCGGGCTGCCGGACTTTACCCACTACAGTCTGCTGAATCCGCAGGATCGTAAGAGTCTGCGGCGTGCTGTAGAAGAGACGCTGGCGACGTTTGAACCTCGCTTGAAGTCCGTCCGCGTCACGCTTGAAGCGCGGGATAAGTACGATATGACGTTGCGGTTTCGGATCGACGCGCTCCTCCGCACCGACCCAGCGCCGGAGCCGATTATGCTGAACGCGTCGCTGTCTGTGGTCAACAGCCAGTACACCGTCCGCGGGGATTTTTGATGCAAGAATCCTTGCTGGAATACTATGAACGCGAGTTGACGATCTTTCGCCAACTGGGTCAGGAATTTGCGCAGGCCTACCCCAAGGTTGCGAGCCGACTCCTCTTGGAGCCTGGGAAATGCGAAGACCCTCATGTTGAACGCCTGATTCAGGCGGTGGCCTTCCTCGCTGCTCGCATCCATCATAAAATCGACGACGAGTTTCCCGAGATTACCAGCGCGTTGCTCGGACTCCTCTATCCGCATTACCTGGCGCCGATTCCGTCGATGTCTGTCGCGGAGTTTACGCTGGATCCTGAGCAGGGAAAGTTGACGAGCGACTATGAGATTCCCCGCCACACGCTGCTCTACTCTCGTCCGATCGACGGCACCCAATGCCGGTTTCGGACCGGGTATCCGCTGACGCTCTGGCCAGTAACGGTAACGTCCGCGCGCGTCGATCTGCCTGAGCGGGTGGCCACCGGTTCCAAGGCGCTTGGGCTGATCCGATTGGAGCTGCAATGCCAGGGAGGAGTCTCCTTTGGCGAACTCCGGCTTGATCGTCTCCGGTTCTATCTCGATGGGGAAGGGCAGTCGGGCCATGCACTCTACGAATTGCTCCTCAACAAGACCCGGGAGGTGTGGATTCGTCCGGCTGGATCGAAGCCCGGGCGCAAGTCAGTTGTCCTGCCTCCATCCTGTCTTCAACCAGTGGGATTCGGCGAAGACGATGGGCTGTTGCCCTATCCTCCCCATGCGCTCATGGGCTATCGGCTGCTCCAGGAATATTTCACGTTTCCGCAGAAATTTTTATTTGTGGATCTGACCCAGTTTCCAAGTGCCTCGCATGGCGATCTCGGGGACAAGGTGGAGGTGCTGATCTTCCTCGACCAGGTTCCACGGGCCGACCATGTCATCGGGCCGGAGAACTTCAAGCTGGGCTGTACGCCGATCGTGAACCTGTTCCCGTTGGTCGCCGAGCCGATCCGCCTCGACCATACACAGCATGAGTATCGGGTGATCCCGGACATCCGGCGCCAACAGGCCCATGAGGTCTACGGGGTGACGGAGGTGGTCTTGACCGCCGCCGACTCGGACACGGCACAGCCGGTCCATCCCCTCTATTCCATCCGGCACGGGGGGACGGACGAAAAACCGCTGGCCTATTGGTATGCGGTCAGACGGCCTGCTGTCAGCAAAGGCGATAAAGGAACCGAGGTGTATGTCTCGCTGGTCGATCTGGATGTGAAGCCCACGCTCCCTCCCTTTGAAACGGTCACCTTACGCACCATCTGCACGAATCGAGACCTTCCGACTAAACTGTCGGCGGATGAGATGCGAGGGGAATTCGAACTTGAAGGCGCCGCGCCGGTCGCGCGAATACGCGCGCTGGTCAAGCCGACGGAACCAGTGCGCCCGCCGTTGAACGGCGAACGCCAGTGGCGGTTGATCTCCCACTTGTCCCTGAGCTATCTGTCGCTGACAGCTGACGGACCCGAGGCGCTCCAGGAAATTCTCGCTCTGTATGACTTTTCAGGATCCTCTGTCGTGCGCCAGCAGATTGCCGGCATCGTCGGCGTGAGCTCACGTCGAGTCGTTCGACGTCCCAGCACGATGGGCTGGCATGGCTTCTGCCGCGGGATGGAAATCACGATCGAATTCGATGAAGAGAAATATGTGGGAAGCGGCCTGTTCTTGTTCGCGTCTGTGTTGGAGAGGTTCCTGGGGCTCTATACGACACTGAATTCCTTCACGCAATTTGTTGCCACAACCAGTCAACGAGATAAGCCGATCAAACTATGGCCACCACGAACAGGGGAACAAGTTCTTCTCTAAGGGAAGAACTGCTCACCAGAGGGTTTCGATTCGAGTTCTTCCAAGCCGTTCGTCTGCTGACACGGTGGCATCCGTCGCGTCAACCGGTCGGTCGACGTGCCATGCCGGGAGAAGAAGTCATTCGGTTCCGGTCGCATCTGTCCCTCAGTTTCCCGCCCAGCGAAATTTTTCACATTGAGCCGGGGACACATGCGCACACGCCGATCGGAATGACCGTGGCTTTCCTGGGTCTCACCGGCGCCGAAGGGGCCCTCCCGAGACACTATACGGAACTGCTGTTGCAACGTGCCCAGGTGAACGACAACACGTTGCGGGACTTTCTCGACCTCTTCAACCATCGGCTGATTTCCTTGTTCTACCGGGCCTGGGAGAAGCATCACTGTGTGGTCGGCTACGAGCGCGCCTGTGAGACAGGAGAAGAGGACCGGTTTGCCCGACTGCTCTATGCCGTACTGGGTTTGGGGACCGCGGGAATACGCGAGCGGCTGTGCGGTGACGACGGCAGCCTTCTGCGCTATGCGGGCATGCTCGTTCAGCGGCCACGCTCGGCGCAGGCATTAGCCCACTGCCTCACCGACGCCTTTCAGATTCCCGTGCAGATCACGCAGTTCATAGGGGCCTGGCTGTCGGTCCAGGAAGAGGATTGGAGCAGGTTGGGGACGCCAGGACCGAACAATCTCTTGGGGCAGACGGCAGTGGCGGGCACCAAAGTCTGGGATCAGCAGGCGGGGTTTCATGTGCGTCTGGGCCCGCTGGATTTTGACACGTTTTCCGGTTTGCTGCCGTCCGGAAAGACCTTTGCGTCGCTCGTCCGCATGACCAAGTTTTTGGCCGGACCGGAATTTGAATTCAATGTGAACCTCGCGTTGAAGGCGCCAGAAGTCCCACTCTGTCGCTTGCGCGAGAGCGACGCCTATGTGCCACAGCTTGGCTGGACGACCTGGCTTTCCTCGGCGCCACGAACCACCGATGCGGAGGATGTCATATTCTCCGGTGAGTTCTCCAGCACACGGGCGGCTGCGGCCTAAGAACCTTTACGAGAAGAGGCCTGTATGAACGTCAATTTGAAAGGTTTGATCGGAAAACTGGACGACTCCTGCCGCCGCGCCTTAGAGGCTGCAGCAGGGCTCTGCCTATCGCGGACGC
>JBDTPK010000278.1:0-4552 GCA_039932735.1 Nitrospirota bacterium | reverse complement strand
GAGCCTCCCGCTCTGATGATACGCCCGCCGGGTTTGGCTACGAAACTCCTGAGCTACGGCAGTGCAGCATTTTAGTCGAGGGGCCGCTCACTTTTTGTGTGCTTGGATGTAGTCCTGCGCAAAGGTCTTCAAGGGCGCGCTCGTCAGGCCCAGTTGCGAGGCTTCCTCTGACGCACGATCGTTGTCCCACTTGTCGATCAAAACACGCTTGATCATCCACATCGCGGCTGCACGGTTCCCGCTGGCGCAATGAATGAACGCCGGCTGATTGCCGGGTTGGGTGATGATCTTCAAGAATTGATCGGCCACTGCGGGGTCAGGCATGCCTCCATTGAAGGGGAGGTGTACGAAGTTAATGCCAGCAGCCTTGGCTGCCGCCGCTTCCGCCTCAATGTTGGCTCCCTGTTCGCTCGCCAGTCGCAGATTGATGACGGAGGCAAAGCCCATTTTCTTTATTCCTGCTAGCGATTCGGGTGTTGTCGCGCCGGCACACGCGACTGTGGTCTCGACTTGGGCGAAGTTAGAGACTCCGGGGACGGTTGATTTCTTGACCGGGGTTTGCCCAGTAGCAACACAAACTCCGATTACGACCAGGGCGGCGACGATCCGTAGCTTTTTCATAAGAGATTCTCCATTTAGGGAACTTAGCAGGTTACTAACGAATAACCTCGCTCCTGCGCGCGATTGACGGCCACGATGCCGGCAGGCACCAAGCGAGCGTTGGCGACTAAATTAACGCCGAGTTCGGAGAACACTGCATCGGCGGTTCCACCCGACGACTTGGCAGCAATCCCGGCCAACCGGCGAGTCGCCATGGAGCATACGGCGAACTGAACACCCTGACCCGCAAGCGCGGTGAGCGATACGGCACTCGGGTTCGCCCTCGGTGGTTCCTTGGCCTGAGCCGTAGCAGCGGGCGGTCCGCCTGCAAAAGACGCTCCATACTTGTTCCACATGGTGTCATTGAAGCCGTGCTGAGTGCCGATGTGACGCACCACGACGATTACGGCCAAGTCCTGATTCTGCAGGCCGTAATCATTGCGATTCGCCAACATGAAATTGCTGGCAAACAAGAGCGCATTTCGTACACCTTCATCGGATGTCGCATCCAATACCAGACGGTGCTTGCCGGGGATTGAATCCATCCAGTCGTCCTGATTGTGCCGAGCGGGCTCAAAACGCGTGGGACCGGCTGGCTTCACTTGAGCCACCGCGACCCCGCCAAGGGCTAACGCTGCTAACGAAGCCGCGCCCGTGTTGAGCCTTGTAAAGAACGAACGCCGTTCAGATAATGATGGGCACTGTTTATTCATTTGCTCAACTTTCCATTCTGTCTAGCTTCGAACCGCCGAAGGCTAATGGATCATAATACAGGGCGACGCAAACCGATGCATCCGAGTGGGCTCTTTAGGGGGCTTTGCCACGTGAGCCTCAACTGTTGAATCTGCCGGCCTACCTAGCCGAACCGTGACCGGCAAAACACCTCGGGACTCTCAACCAGTAGCGGGCTACGGGCTTTGAACGCCTCCGCGTAACGGACTCCGACCAAACTCCCGATGTAGCGATCTTCCGCAGTGTACTTGTCCAGCAGGGTAGCCTGATCGCCGCTGAAAACGGCTTCGTACGAGAGAAGTGCTTCCTGTTTCTTTTGATAAGTTTCTGTGACATCAATAGCAAAATCGAAGGACGGCAGCGGCGGCTCCATGCGGCAGTGGCCAAAGAAGAGTCGCTCAATCTCGTGCGACTCCGTCCCGTCCAGCGATTCCGCTTCCGGAATCTCATCCCATTTGGGCAAGCGAGCATAGAAGATGCCGTTCACGACAATGTCGGTAGCGGCTTTGTGATCTGGATGGATGCCTGAGCCGAGGGTCGTGAAAACCAGCTTGGGCTTGTGCATTCTGATGATGCGAGCAACTGCAAGGCGCGCGGCGATCGTGTCTTCAATGAAGCGGTCTTGCAAAGGGAGAGTGATACGGTCCGCCCCTAGGATTTGAGCGGCCCGGCTCGCTTGATGAGCGCGCGCTCCCCGGACTCCGTGGCGCGTGGGCTCGCCGTCGCAAAGATCAGCGAGCAAGGCGGAACGGCCCTGCTGAGTCAACTTCGCAATCGTCCCGCCCATCACAGCTTCGACGTCATCTGGATGCGCTCCGAAGGCGATTAAGTCGTAATATTTGGCGGCACTTTTAGACATGTGCGCCCGTGTCTTCCGGGACATGATGTGTATCTTTGCCTTCTCTTTGGGCCTGTTTGGCAACGCTGGGGAGTCGGCAGGCTCCGGACATGCAAGTCGGTATACCCAAGGCTGGCAATATCCAACGCATCAGAAGGACGTACCCGACGATAAACAGAACCGGCTTCAACCATTCAGGGAACATTTTTTCTCCACCTCTCGATACAACCGAACGGCAGTCGTACGATTCCAGACTGCACGTTCCCTAAGTGCAGGGATGCAAAAGCCCGGAAAAGGTGACGGGCGGAAGCCAGTTGGTTTGGGCGAGCCTTCCGCAAGCCGCGTGCAATGCTACAGTTTCGCAAGCCCGGAATCTCGCTACAATGCATTCGAGAAATGGGAAGGCGCGGCAGTACTATATGAAGATCGTGCCCATGCGCATCGGACAACTCGCGGCCCGTGCTGGCGTTACAACAGACACCATTCGGTATTACGAACAAATCGGCCTTCTTCCGCGCCCGCAGCGAAGTGCGGCGGGCTATCGACAATACCCCGAATCGGCAATCCAGCGCCTGCGGACGATTCGCAATGCCATGGCTTTTGGCTTTTCCTTAAAAGAAGTTTCCGGGTTCTTCAAGGTTCGGGAAGGCGGCGGCACGCCTTGCCGTGACGTTAGGGCGGCCGCCGCTCGAATACTCGCCGCCGTGGATCTTCAAATCGAAGAGCTATCCACTGCCCGGAAGCGGATGGCAGAAACGCTTCTTACCTGGGATGATCGACTCGCGAATACGCCGGCAGGCTCCCCAGCGCACCTACTTGCCGATTTGGACGCTCCGAAAGCAACACCAGTAATTCACGCGAGATTTCCGCTGAAGCCAAGGGCCGGGAATACCGTCAAAGCACGTCATTGAGAATACTACTTGACCTTGGAGTCGACTCCAAGGTTTACACTGTAGGCGTCATGAACTCAATTGTCGTGCGTAAACATTCCTACTTGTCTGGATGCCTGGGGCTATTGTCTCTGGCCTGCCTGACGCTACCTGCCGTAAAAGCGCAATCACATGCGGCAATGCCGGCCGGAATGAGCCATGAAGAGCATATGGCGCAAATGAAGAGCCATGGGGCCATGGCCATGGGCTTCGATCAAGACGCAACGACGCACCATTTCCGCCTCACCGAGGCGGGTGGCGCAATTGAAGTAAACGCGAACGACGCATCTGATGCCGTCAGTATCGGCCAAATCAAGAGTCACCTGAAACTGATCGCCAGCGAGTTCGCCCAAGGCAATTTTGAAAAGCCCTTGATGACGCATGACGAACTGCCGCCGGGCGCTTCGACGATGCAGAGTTTGAAGTCGAAGATCACCTACCGGTTCGAAGAAAGTAAAGCTGGAGGGATCGTCCGGATCGCTACGAAGAATTCGCTGGCCAAAAACGCTGTTCACGACTTCTTGCGCTATCAGATAAAAGAGCACAAGACGGGCGATCCATTGACCGTCACAAAGTGAGAAGAAGAATTTGGCCCGCTTTTCCGTCAAGGCATTGGATGGGGGATAGATGACCTCGGCAAAACTCAGAACAGTTCTTTTGATCGCCGCACTCCTCTCGACGGCGCCCTTTGCGGCGGCCGGCTATGGGACGGGGAATGCGCGCTTAGAAAAGCTATACGGTAACTTCATCTCCCCGTGTTGCTGGCGCGAGAACCTAACGATCCACGATTCTCCAGTTGCGCAGGAATTGCGTACGCGGATCTCAACCATGGTGCAGGCGGGCAGGTCGGACGATGAGATTAAGTCAGCGCTGGTGGCACAGTACAGCAAGCGAGTACTTGCACTTCCCGAAGGCAGTGAACGAATCTGGTTGTTCTGGGTCCCCTTGGTTGCGAGTGCGGTCGGATTGGGCGGCATTTTACTCCTGCTCAGGAGGCTCTTGATTCGATCACGCGCAGGCACGATAGCGGTACTACCCGAAGAAGTCTTAGCCGCAGCATCCCTAGAAGATGAGTGGACGGAGGCTTAGCGAAGCCCCAACGATCACGCGCAAGCAGACGGGCGACAACGATTGGTTTTCGTTAAAGGTAGCATTGGTCAGTTTGGGCCGCTTTCATTTCGATCAGTTGGCAGGAGGGGCCGACCAGCAAATGCCGCGAAGGCAGCCCCGCCCGCCTTCATTCGGAGGAGTAGACCTAAATCCGCTGCTGAGTCTAACGCCTCTTCTGAAGCGGGCATGTCGAGATTCCAAGCAACTGATAGGCGGGACAACTGCCGATCAACCCAGTTGTCAGTGAAATCAGGCCAAGGTAGCCCCACGCGGATTGGGGGCCTACAAAGGCTAAACTCAGTACCCCGATGCCCATAATCATCCGGAGGACCCGGTCCAACGT
>JBDTPK010000277.1:0-4582 GCA_039932735.1 Nitrospirota bacterium | reverse complement strand
TTCCAGAACGGATTGGCGAAGATGAGAATCATCGACACTACGAAACAGTAGATAGCGGTGGATTCGATCATTGCCAAGCCGACGAATAGGGTCCGGGTGATGGTAGGGGAAGCATCAGGTTGCTGGGCAAGCGAAGTCAGAGCCGTCGCGACCGCCCTTCCTTCCGCCAAAGCTGGCCCCATGGTGCCGAACCCGGTAGTGATGCCGGCGATGACAATGGATGCCACCGCGATCACGGTCATGTCGTCCATAAATGCCTCCTCCTGTTGTCGTAGTTCATGCTGGGGCCGTTTTCATCGGTACGGGTTTGGGCTTCCGGACCCTTGTGGCAGCCGCGATATACACCGCTGCCAGGATGCTGAAGATGTAGGCTTGCACCGTACCGGTTAGCAGACCTAGCACGGTCATGATGATCGGAAAGACGAAGGGCGTAATCGTGAGCAAGATGCCGATAATCATCGCCCCGCTCATCATGTTGCCGAACAAACGGACGGCCAGCGCCAGCGTGCGCGAAAGTTCGCTGATGATGTTGAACGGCAGCATGATAAAGGTCGGCTTCGTATAGGACTTGAGGTAGCCGAGAACCCCTTGCTCCTCGATGCCGAACAAAGGTACGGCGACAAAGACGCACAGCGCGAGAGCGGCCGTGGTCGATAGCGAGGCAGTCGGCGGCTCATAGCCGGGAAGGACCGTGCAGAGGCTGGCCACGCCAACAAACAGGAAAAGTGTGCCCAGAAAGCCGAGATATTTCCGCGGTTGCTTCAGGCCCACCTCTTCGATCTGTTTCAAGATCGCGGTGACGATGATCTCGAGCAGGTTCTGCCAGCGGGTACGGTCCAGACCGGCGGAGAGCTGCCGCGTGATCAGGCTTGAGCCGCCGGCCAGCAGCAGCATCAGACCCCATGTGAACACGATGGTGGAATTGAGTTTGAGAAATCCGTGTTGCCAGAAGACGATCTGATCGGGGCTAAGGTGCATGAGGGGCCACCTTTGTTAACCGGGTTGGTTCGTCCTTGAATCGCGTGAGCCATGTAACGATCGGGCGCGCCACAACAAATCCAATCAGACATACCAGCAGTCTCTGCCAATCACCGCGCGCGACAAAATAGAAGCCAGTCAGGGTCAGGCACATTCGTAGCGGCAGGCTTGCGAAGATCCACAGCGCCGGTTGACTGGACGAGACCAATTTGCGAACTGTCCACCAAAGGCCACCGAAGAATATCCCGCCGAGGATAACGCCCGCAGCCAGAGCCAGAATCAAGCCAAGCGCTTCATTCATCTGTATCCTCCTGGTCCTCTCGCATTTCCTTGTCTTCCTTGTCTACCCAATGCCAAGCGTTCAAACAGCCGATTACCAGGCCGATGAGCAGCAGCATTAAAGTCCAGGAGTGAGTTCCCGGATGGCGATTGTCCAGCCAGATCCCCAATGCCGCGCCGCCCAGCGTTGGAACGACCACCGACCAGCCAATGAGCCCCATCATGCCCAATCCGAACCAGGCGTCCTGCGTGGAGCGACGCGCCTTGAGCATGCGCGCCGCCTTCGCGCCGACTTCCCGGCTGAACGTCGAGTCCTTCTCTCTCTTGATCTCCGAACCTTCACTCATGGTGGAACTCCGCTACTCGCCGCACGAAATCGCTCTCCATCTTCGCCATCACTGAGCGGACGTTCTGTTCCTGTTCGTCTAACTTTAGAAAGTCCCTGGAAACGGCTTCCTGTAGTTGTCCCAGGTCCGTTCCGGCAATTGCGTTGCGGACTGAGACGAACACGTCCAGGCCGGTTTTGACTAGCACGCCTTCATCGACAGCCAGGTAAACCTCGCCATCGGTTTGGTTCTCGTAGATCAGAATTCCGGGTGCGAGCGCGGCGACGCAGTCGAGCCGGTGCGGTAGGAGACCGAAGGAGCCTTCACAAGTCTCCGCTACGATGCGTGTGACGCCCGTTTTCTCGGCGAAGATCCGGAATGGCAGGAGGATCTTAAGCGTCATGAGCGTTGGCTGCTGCATGCTGGACCTCTGGTTTAGGTTTCGCTTCGGTCTTGGTGTCCTTCTTGGCTTCCTCAATCGCCCCGATCATGTAGAGGGCGCTCTCCGGGTAGTCCTTGAATTCATCGCGCAGGATCCGTTCGCAACCATCGAGCGAATCCTTGAGGCTGACGAGCTTTCCCTTGATACCGCTGAACTGCTCCGTCGCGAAGAAGGGCTGCGTGAGAAATCGCTCCAGACGACGGGCACGGGCGACCACTTTGCGGTCTTCCGCCGCCAATTGTTCCAGGCCAAGCATGGCGATAATATCCTTCAGATCTTCGTACTGTGCGAGCGTGTGCCGGATTTCCTGCGCCAGAAGATAATGCCGATCGCCGACGATA
Source organism: Nitrospirota bacterium (assembly GCA_039932735.1). Lineage (GTDB taxonomy): Bacteria > Nitrospirota > Nitrospiria > Nitrospirales > Nitrospiraceae > Palsa-1315. The sequence continues at coordinate 2,216 of JBDTPK010000277.1, read as the reverse complement.
CCGGGCGTGGCCATTTTGGAGTTGGATTGCAGGAGATCGATCGCCGGATAGAGCCCCTGGCTTGCCCGCTTACGCGAAAGCACGATGGAGGTCGAGAGATGCGAGAACGTGTGCACGGCCGCGGGATCGGTCAAATCGTCCGCTGGCACGTATACCGCCTGAATGGACGTGATCGCGCCGGTGTCGGTGTTGGCGATACGCTCCTCCAACCCCGCCAGCTCGGTGCCTATGGTGGGCTGATAACCCAGCCGAGAAGGCATCTGACCCATGAGTCCGGAAACCTCCATGCCGGCCTGGATGAACCGGAAAATATTGTCGATCAGCAGCAGTACGTCACGATGTTCATCGTCCCGGAAATACTCCGCCATCGTCAGGGCCACGTGACCCACGCGGAACCGGGCGCCCGGGGGTTCGTTCATCTGTCCGTACACCATCACCATATTGGGCAGCACACCCGCCGCCTTCATATCTCTATAGAGTTCCTCGCCTTCACGGCATCGTTCGCCGATGCCGCAGAAAATGCTCACGCCTTTCTGGTGCTCGATCATGTTGTGAATCATTTCGGTGAGCAAGACGGTTTTGCCTACTCCCGCTCCGCCGAAGAGCCCTGATTTGCCGCCGCGCTCCAGCGGCAACAGCACATCAATCGCCTTGATCCCGGTCTCAAAAATCTCGGATTTGGTGGAACGCCGCGCTAACGCCGGCGGAGCACGATGGACCGTTCGCCATTCGACATCGGCTGGTGCCGTCTCGCGGTCGATGGCCTTCCCAAACACGTCGAACATTCGCGAAAGAGTTCCCTTGCCTACGGGAGCCTTGAGTGGCCCGCCCGTGTCGTCCACGGCATCGCCGCGCACGAGGCCCTCGGTGGGGGTCAGCGCGATTCCACGCACGTGCTGTGCGTCGAGTTGCGCTAACACCTCGATGGAAATAGCTCCGTCCCTGGCGTGCAGTAAAGAGTAGATGGGCGGCAAGTGCGTGTCGAACTGGACATCCACGACACTGCCGCGTACCGATACCACGGAGCCGAGGTTAGACGAACTGGTATTGGGCATGTTCGCGCGTCACACTTTCGCTTCCGCGACGGGCATCGCGCGGTTTGATATCCAGATACTTTCCCGGTCGATATTCAATTTGCGAACCGCTGAGTTGCGGCCACTGAGCATCCACGCTTCGGCGACCGCCCCACAGCCGACACTGATTGATCGGTTCGAATCGTAGTGGATCAAGCCGACTCATGTGCGCGCTACCTCCACAGGCCTCTAGGAAAGAAAGACAGGTTATTGCTCAGCACATAAATCGTGATCGCCACAGCCATAAGAACGAACCCGACCCAGAAACGCCAATCGCTGTGAGCGCGTTTCCAGTAGGGGTCCGGTTGATGATGGGTGCTTTCGCGAGCAGGTGTTCCGTGCTGGTGGGAGCTGTGCTTGGTCTCGTTCATCGGGCTGGACTCCCTGTTCGCGCCGCGCACACATCCGTCTCCATGGCGGCATTGTATTTGCCGCGACGCGCTGCCCGGTTGCATCGGGCTCGATGAGCCAAGGCTCGGTGTGTCCCGGACACGTTAGTTCCTTCGCCTTCCCAGATCTCCAACGCGGGCCGCTGGATTGCGATGTCGACTACTTTTTGTAGACTCATATTGCGTGACTCCATTTCCATTCCCGGATCTCCGGCAAGTCCTGGCCGTGCTTGTGTATGTAATGCTTGTGCTCGATGAGCTTGTCCTGCATCGCCTGCTTTAGGTACGCTCCTTTGGAGCCAAGATTCGGCAGCCGATCAATCACGTCTTGTACCAGGTGGAAACGGTCCAGATCGTTCTGCACCCTCATATCGAAGGCGGTTGTGATGGTGCCCTCTTCCTTGTAGCCGCGGACGTGGAGGTTGCGATTGGTTCGGCGGTAGGTCAGGCGGTGGACCAACCACGGGTATCCATGGAAACCAAAGATGATGTGCCTGTCTTTGGTGAAGAGCGAATCGTAATCCGCCTCGGTGAGACCGTGCGGGTGCTCGCTGCTGGACTGTAGCTTCATCAGATCGACAACATTGATCACGCGGATCTTCAGAGCGGGCAAATGCTCGCGCAGGATGGAAACGGCGGCCAGGATCTCTAGCGTTGGCGTGTCTCCGCAGCAGGCCATGACTACGTCCGGCGCGGCCGCGTCCTGGTCGTTGCTGGCCCATTGCCAGATGCCGATTCCTTCCGTGCAATGCAC
>JBDTPK010000276.1:0-4588 GCA_039932735.1 Nitrospirota bacterium | reverse complement strand
ACTCGTCCTACCTCAAAGAACAAATCCGCGCGGAACTCAAATCCTCCGGCGATTCAGTAACGCAGATTACCGTCCTCCAGGGCGCCATCCGCGACCTATAAGTAATCGGTTGCTGAAACAGGCGCCCTACTTCGTTCTCGTCTCAAAAAAATCCTCAACGTACCTCAGAGGGTACGCCTCCGGTGTTTTTTTCGCCTGCGGCCTCGTTGACCACCTGTTTGAGCAACCGCAGCTGCTCTACCGCTTCTTCCTGCGGCCTTGCTGGCGGAAATTTTGAGCAACCTCTGGAATCTCCGAAAGAGATGCCCGCCTTGAGGACGGTTCTATAGAATATGAATGGACGGGTTACTTGCGGCGATCACTGACAAGGAAACCGTCGAATTCATTCATCCACAAACCCTGCAAGAATTCCGGCCCCCAAACCCTCGAAATTCCAGCCTGCCAAAACTATCCGTACTGTGTCCCTAATTCAGATAGCCGAGGGGCAGCGATTTGTATATACAGGCTCACGTGTCTGTGAGAAGCATTGTCTGGTCATCACCTAATGTCGAATCGGGCTGCCTACGGCAGGGCCTATTTTAAATGCACACGCCTTACGTACCAGAGTTGAGCCCTTTGCAGCTATAACAATACTATGCCGGTCGGTATAGTACCGCAGATGAGAGGAAATGATGAGCATAGCCAAGTGATTGAACTGCAAAACAATTTCGTGCCAACTTGTAGTTTGCTGACGTGCGCTCTATATGGATGGGATCGTATGCTCAAAATTAGGCCTCTGAATAAACGACCTCAAAGGACATATATATGGCAAAGAACGATCTTCACCTACTAGACGGGATCATCGACGACCGAATTGTAAAACGTCTTCCCTCTGAAAAACGTGACGAGGCCTTCGAGTATCTTGCGTTTGAGCAAGTTATGAAGGACTTCGATTTGTCAATGGACGAGCTGTTATCCGGCGCAATTGATGGGTCACGGGATGGTGGCATTGACGCTTTCTTCATTGTCATAAATGGCCACCTTCTTCAAGACCCAGAGTCATTTATATGGCCAAGAACGGGATCCGAACTCCACGTTATTATAATAACGAGCAAGCACCATGACACGTTCAAGCAGGCAACACTTGACGCACTAATTGCGACTCTCACGGAAATACTCAACTTCGCTATTAATGAAAGCCAACTGACAGGCGCCTACTCACAGCCATTGCTCAGAATGCGGAGCAATCTGATGTACGCTTACCGAAAACTCTCTCCGAGACTTTCAAGCTTCTCAGCAAGCGTTTACTACACTTCGCGTGGGGACACCTCTAAGATTGGCGAGGAAGTCAGCTCGCGCGCAACACAAATCAACGCCTTAATCAAAGACTACTTTGGCTCCTGCAAGTCACAGTTTGCCTTCCTGGGCGCAACGGAACTTGTCGAGCTACATCGAAAAATTCCTAGCTACAAACTTGAGCTTCCATTCGTGGAAGCACTTAGCAAGGGTGAACGCTATGTTGTTCTTGCTCGCCTCTCGGACTACTACACATTTATCTCTGAGGGAGGACGTCTCCGAAGATACTTGTTTGAGTCTAACGTCCGTGACTTTATGGGGCTCAATCCGGTAAACGAAGATATCAAATCAACCCTGGAGAATCCTGCCTCACCTGATTTCTGGTGGCTCAATAACGGAATCACAATCCTTGCTTCATCTGCCAACATCACAGGAAAATCTATTACAGCCACAGACACTCAGATCGTTAATGGCCTACAGACAACTGAGTCCATCTTTCGGCACTTTCAAGGTGGCAACTCTTTCTCCGATGATCGTTGCGTTCTAGTCAAAGTTATCGTTTCTCATGACGCGGCGGTTCGTGACGCCATCATCAGGGCAACTAACAACCAGACCAACGTAGAACTCGCCTCCTTGCATGCAACGGACAAGATACAGCGCGATATAGAAGATGTTCTATTAATGCACGGTCTCTTTTACGAAAGACGAAAGAACCACTACGCGAATCAGGGGCGCACACCAGCGGAACTGGTTACGCCACTATACGCGGCGGCTGGATACGTTGCGTTAGTAATGAAGCACCCTCACAAGGCCGCATCCTTGCGCTCTAAGTTCATGCGATCTCCCGAGTCCTATGAAGCCGTCTTCTCCGATAAGGCTCCACTGGAAGTGTGGCCTAAGATCGTGCACATTCTGAAGAGGGTTGACGTTGAACTCGAAGCGCTTCGTCCAAGGGCTAAAGGCGCCGATAGGTTCTTAAAGGGGTGGCGCTATATCACCGCCCTGCTTTTGGTATCTGAATCGTTCGGGAAGTACACATTCTCAGCACATGATTTGGCAACATATGATATCGCCCTCATTACACCCGCCGCGGTTGAAAGCATATGGCTCGAGCTAAGCCACCTTTCCAGCTCTAATACACGTAAGGGTGCATGGACATCGCCTGCAACCATTCTAGAAGCCTGCGGACAGTTTGCCGTTAAACGAGGAATCACAGGCGCAATAGCCCTTCCTTCGAATCGCTCATTGAGAAGCACGTCACAACCTCAACAAGTTCTTCGCAATCCAATCACTGATGACTTCATTGAGAAGGTGAAGGCTGTACTTCCACAGCAACCATGGAAACCAGGTCTACGCCGTAAAATCAAGGTTCAGCTCAAGTGCAACACTTCAGACTTGCTTGCGGCCTTTGAACGACTGATTGAGGATGGCGTTTTTATGCGTCAGAAGGACGGAGTCCTCTACGATGCCGATGGTAACGTTGTCTCCTTCGATATTGAGCGTGTCGACCCCGATACCCTTGAACTACGCCCGGACCAAGTCTAACCCTGCGCTCAAGCTGAGTAGCGAACAGACCATGAGTTGGAGGCATAAGAAGAGAGCTTTCCCGCAGGATGCTCAAAACGGCCGTTCAGCAAGGCCGCAGCGAGTGAAGACCGGAGGCGTACCCTCTGGGGCGCACGGTGCGACGAATAAGGAGCACCACGTCTGTGCGCGCCGCCGAGTCAGTGAGGCGGCCGGGTCCCCGTTGAGGATCTGAACGAGGTGAGAACGCAGCTGGCGGACTTTTTGAACATCCTGTTAATCTGCCATTTGGCCTTCCTGGAATAGCTGATTCAAAATCATGTTTCTCCTTTCAGGATCTTTGTAGTACTTGAGCGCCTTGGTGAAATTGTCCAGGGCGCTCTCTCGCTTTCCCTTTTGGGAATAGTATTCGGCGATGCCGTGGTAAGCCCGCGGGTCTTGATCGTTGGACTTGAGGGCTCGATTGAAGGCTTCGTAGGCGGCCTGCATGTGCTGTTTTCCCAGCTCTAGCCAGCCGATCGCAGAATGCGCCGGACCGAAGGTTGGATCGGCGATGAGGGCAGCGTCATATTCTTTTTGCGCCAGATCCAGGCGGCCTCTGGTTTCATAGAAATCTCCCAAAGAGAAATGCACGGCTGCGTCATTGGGATTCAGGCGCAACGCCTCCTTGTATGATTGCAAGGCAGGCTCAAACTTGCCCTGTTCGGCGAGCGCGCAGGCGAGGTTGGCGTGGGCCAACGAGTCGTCGGGGTGCAATTTGATTACTTCACGATATTGCGGGATCGCCATCTCCAGGCGGCCTTGCTCTTGATAGGCCACGCCTAAGTTGGTGCGAGCCGGTGCATAGGAAGGGTCCAGTCGCACCGCTTCGCGATATTCCTTGATCGCCATTTCGAGGTGGTTGGTTCGCTCATGTATCTGTGCGAGAAAGTAATGGGGGCGGGCGGACTCTGGCGCGAGAGCAATCGACTTCTTGTAGGAGATGATTGACTGTTCGGATTGGCCTGCTTGAGCCAGAAATAATCCCATCACGAGATGAGCGTTGGTCTGCTCAGGCTGTCGCGCAACGAATCCTTCGACCCACTCTTTGACGTGAGCCATGTCTTCGGATTCTTCGAGGCACTTCTCGCGAGCGTTCCAGGCTTCGGCAAATTCTCCGCGGAGCATGTGGATCACATTCAGCGCAAAATGGGGTCGAGGATCCCGATGCGTGCCGGTCGCGGGATGGCGCGCCCAGGCCAGTGCGGCCTGCTGGGATTGATCCCATTGGCCTTCCAACAGCCTCGCTTCACATTGGGCTTGGTAGTCGATCATGGGGGGCAATCTGACTATCTGGTGAGCGTGTCTTCAATATCCGGTGAGGTGGCCTGAATGCGATCCCCGAGTGCAGGATAGCGCGCCGCAAGTTTTTGCTTCATCAGCCAGGCGATGGTTCGGTACGACCAATGGCCTTTTACACCGGAACGAAGCCTGGCGATGTATTCGGCTTCGGCATAATCCATCTTAAAGAGGCACCGCACCTTGAAACCGAACGGCGTCGCATAGAGTGACCCTTCCGCGCTCGTTTTCTTGAGTAGCTCAATGTCGGAACGGACTGCGTCCATCGCCTGTCGGTACTCCTGATCTAACCCCGCTTGCACGAGCGGCGGTGGGACCTCGTACCCGTGCACCGTCGTAAAGTTCTGCTGAATCTGCTGACAGCGCCGGTGCCGATGCATGTCGCGCCAGCCTCCGATGTCCATCAGCACGTCGAAGGTGAAGGCGTAGCCGCTACGGAACTCTTTGATGA
>JBDTPK010000275.1:0-4596 GCA_039932735.1 Nitrospirota bacterium | reverse complement strand
CACCCGCTGCCTCGCCCGACCTGTCCGTGAACAGGTCGGCTCAGGGACCGGCCACTTGCCGTGCGGGCGGACTGGGCAAGACGGAAGCCGATGTTGTTGTTTCGGTTGTCGGCATCGTTCCTGTTCCGGTTGGAGACACGCAGGTTCTCCGGTGTGTTGTTCCAGGAACCACCACGGAGCACGCGCCGTCCGTCTCTTGGCCCATTCCCCTTCTGAACACAGCCTGGGAGAAAATCACTCGACGAAGACCCTCTGTATCGGCATGTTTCGCATGGCCGATCCAACTTTGGGTCGAGGCTACGACCTTGACCCACTCCAGTCGCCCGGCTTGATAGGCCTCCGCCATTCGACGAAGTGTTCTGGCGAAGCGGTGGCCGTTATCGTTACGCAGCCGACGCCGATCCGGATAGACGAGATAGCCGAAGAGATTCAATCCATCGGCGACAGGCGTGATATGCGCCTTGTGGGGGTGAAGCCACAGCCGGTCGACCGCGAGCCGCTCACGAACCGCCGCGCGAATCTCGGTCAGTCGAGCCTTGTCATGGTCCAGCACCACCATATCGTCCACGTAGCGCAAGTACGGCCTCACGTGCAACACCTGCTTGATGTAGTGGTCCAGGTCGTCCAAGTAGAGATTGGCAAAGAACTGACTCGTCAAATTGCCGATGGGAATGCCGGCACGCCGTTCGAACGGTGTGAAGAGATCGTCGCCGGGGAAATAGCCTGGCTCGTGATCGCCCCGAGGGGACCCATCGATGATGCGATCCAGCAAGGCCAAGACGCGCCGATCTTTGATCCGTCGCCGGAGCTTCTCTTTCAGAAGGCCGTGATCGATAGACGGAAAATACTGCCGGACGTCCATTTTCAAGACGTACCGATAGGTCTGCGCCCAGGCCTGATAGCGATCCACCGCCGCATGCACGCCTTTGCCCCGCCGGCAGGCGTAGGAATTGGAAATAAACGTCCGGTCGAGCTGCGGCTCGATCACCTGCATCACCGCATGGTGCACCACCCGATCGCGAAACGGCGCGGCAGCGATCACGCGAGGCTTGCGCTCATAAATAGTGAAGAGGCGGTAGTCGCCCGGTCGATACGTGTCGGCGTGAAGTTCACGGCGGAGCGCAAGCAGCTCCCGTTCGAGATTGAGCCCAAACTCGGCCACATCGGATCGCCCGCGTTTCCCCCGCCGGGCGTTGCGGGAGGCCCGCAGGAGGTTGTCGAAACTCATCAGTTGATCCCAGACTCCACCGATGCGCGTCATGGGTTCGGCTGAGCCGGAGTATAACTGCGGAGCCAGCCACCGATCTGCCGGCCCAGGTCATCCATCAACGTGGCACCATGCTCATACCGGCGTGGCGCCAGCACTTTCAATTCATGGGCCAATCGCCAGAGATGGCGCACCACTTCGAGGCGAAGATTCGCGCGCCGCAACGGGGTCTCCTTGTTGCGGCTATAGGCCGCTTCAACCAGCAGCTCCAGCACCTCGAGCAGTCCGGCTTCGATACGCTCGCCCAATGTAAACCGCCTGGAACGTGGGAACTTGTCGAGTTGCGGGATCAGCCACAGAAGCAGCTCGTGGCACGATTGCACGGCTTGCGGGACGCTGGGAGTCGTCATGGAACGCCTTCATTCAAGCAGCCCACCGACATCTCACCACCGGGGAAAAGGGCCAAAGAGCAAAGGGCACAGGGTTACGGAATGTCCTGGGCAAGACGGAAGCCGATGAAGTTGAAGCGGCCGTCGGCATCGTTCCAGTTCCGGTTGGAGACACGCAGGGTCTCCGGTGTGTCGCTCCAGGAACCACCACGGAGCACGCGGGCTTGGCAATCGCCTGCATTCGCTTCTAACCAAGCCGGTTCTCCATCCGTCGGCGCGTCCTTGTAATTGCCGTGCCAGCAATCCTCAACCCATTCAAACACATTCCCGCTCATGTCATAGAGATCGATTGCATTGGGTTTCCTCCCCTGGTCTATACCAACAGGGGCGGTGCGGTTTTGAGAGTTCGCAACGTACACCGCATAGTCGGCGAGCCGTTTTTCATCAGAAGTCCATGCCCACAGTTCGTCCGTCCCTTTGCTTCGCGCCGCATATTCCCATTGCGATTCCGTTGGAAGTCGATAAGACTTACCGGTTTCGATGGAAAGCCACTTGGCATAGGCCGTCGCATCGTCCCAGGACACGTTGATCACTGGCTGGCGGCCACGCCCCCAACCCTGATCACTCGGAAAAGGCTTGTTCTCGGCGATGGCAAATCGGTCGTATTCATCGAACGTAACCTCAAACTTCCCCATGGCGAACGATTTGACACGGACATCCCGTACAGGTTTCTCATCTGCCTCACCTCGGCCCCGGGTGTCACCTTGCTTAAAGTTTCCGGCCGCCACTGGTTGCATTTCCGGTGACAGGTGAATGCTCCAAAACTTTGACCTGACTTTGAGAACGGCCTGGCCGGGACTATATCCCCAGAGCCAGACTGCCCCAGCCATCAACAAGAGCACCAATGCCACAGCCCCTTTCACGAGCCGTTGGGCTCTGCGGCTGGCCGCAAGGTAGTCTGTCATCACTGAGGTGGCGGTTTCCTCCGTCCGCTGAAAGTCGTTGTATTCACGCCCAGACGCCAGCCCACTGAACAACGGCTTGCCCATGTCTGACCATTTCCGAGCGCGGCTCTCCAGGAGCGTGCGATCGACCAGACCTTTCTTATGTGCGCTGACATAGTCTTTGAGCGCGGGCCAGGCTTCGAAGAGTCGTTCATGGCTCAGAAAAACCGTCGCAGCCTCACCCTCCCCTTCGGTTCGGAGGAGGCGCTCGGTCACCATCACGTCGACGGCCTTCCGCCGTTGCGCCGTAAAATCGGTCAGCAGCGGGCGGTTGCGGGTGGGAGGCCCCTCTTCCTTCTGGACTCTCGCTAACGTCTGAAAGATGTCGGGCAAGAGGCGATCGGCCTTTGTGGCCACCGCCTGTTCGATTTTTTCTTCCACCGTTTTGACATGCGCGCCGATCGCCCCGGTCACTCCCTCCAGCCGCTTGTACAGGTCCTCGCTGAGCGCATGATCCACCCGCTTCTCAAACAGCTGCTCCAAGATGAACCCCAGCAGAGGCAGATTGCCTTCCTTCGCGTCCGTATCCCTGACGATTCGGCTGGCCAACTGGTCGGTGACGTGCAGACCAGCGCAGCGAGCTGGCTTCACGATCATATCGGTCAGCATGAACGACTCGACAGACCCTATCGGATAATGACCCGCACCGCGCAGAACCGCCACCATCTCAGGATGACGGTGGCAATACTGCAGATGGTCGCTGCGGATAGTCGCCAGAACCCACACTGTTTTTTCTTGGGCGGCGCGATACAGCGCTGAGAGAAACTGGTTGGACTTGGCCAGATCCTGGGACGTAAAGAGCTCTTCCATTTGATCGAGGAAGAGCACCAGCGCTCGGCCCTCGGTGCCATCCTTGACGATTCTCTTGATAGAGCTCGACAGAGCTTCCGGCTCGCGATTAAGTTTTTCGACGATCTCGTCCGGCCTCAGTCCCGCACGGGTCGCCAGGGAACCAAGGGCAGCCAGGAGGGAACTCCACGGGTCCTTGCCCTGACCGGGCACCATTCGGATACACTCAGCCCGCTCAGCCCCGGGAAGTCCGCCCTGTTCGAGCTTGGGCAAGATGCCGGCATCCACCACGGAGGACTTGCCGACTCCTGAATCGCCGCTGACGAGAATGAACTGCCCTTCCGGTAAACGCATCCGGTCTAGGATCTCCCGGATCTCCGCATCCCGCCCAAAGAACACCGACGCATATTTGCGGGTGAAGTGCATCAATCCGGGATACGGCGAGCCGTATTTCTCGATATCCCATGTGACAGCCAGAGGCGTGCCTGCCACTTTAGAGAACGGTGATTCCAGTTGCTTCTTTCTCTCAAGATGTTTAGTGACTGCTGCGAGTACCAGGGTGGCGAGCTCATGGGGGGATGCAAATGCGCTGGCCAGTTTCTCCGTTAGCAAGAACTGCCGCAATCTCTTGATGCGTTCGCCCTTATCGTCCGACTTGTATGCATCATCAAGCGAGCGAGACCAAGGGGTACTGTCGTTCACGACAAATGCCAGACAGGGTTTATTCAGCTTCTCTGCGTGTCGAAATTCCAGCTCGGTGATCGACCACCCATCGGGATTACTGTGTTGGGTAGGAGGGACATATCCATAGCGAAACGCGAACAGACCGATATAAATGTCGGCCTGCTCGACGTCCTTGAGGCACTTGTCAACGGGCCGCTGGTCCGTCGCGACATAATCCTCCATCGCAATGACCTGATAGCCGCTCTGTCGAAGCGCATCGAACACGACGCGGCGATAGTCTTTCAAGTCTTCGTATGTGGATGACAGATAGATCGTGGCCATGGCGACACAATTCTGAATCGGGGTAGATGCCTACGCGGCGCATTCTACGCTTTCGCGAGACAAAGGCAAGAACCCGAAGCTCCCAGCAGGTTGTTGACACACTACCTGAGTGCATGAAAAGCATGGGCTTCTAAACGCTCAAAACTCCTTCTGAAATCTTTGCAGGCTGTTCAGAAAGGCCGTCCAGCAAGGCCGCAGCGAG
>JBDTPK010000274.1:0-4601 GCA_039932735.1 Nitrospirota bacterium | reverse complement strand
ACCGCGAGAAGAGGCGCCGAAATCCCTTGAGCCGGCGGAACCGCCGGTCGATCTCATGGCGTCGCTTATACAGGGCTCGATCGTATTCCCATGGCGTGCCTCGATTGTGCTTGGGCGGCACCACAGGAACATATCCTCAATCCAAGGCCAGTTGCCGCATCGCCCTCATACGCCCGATCCATCACCGATGGATCGGGCGCGGCAATCTCCCTAAGCGCTGCAGCAGCTTTCGTCCTTCTGGTGCATCGTGGGCCTAGCCCGGGGACAGGGCAAACACTAGAGCCGTTCGAGCATCTACGGCAACCAAAGGAATCGTGGTCGTCCATCCGCCGCGGGCCCGGCCAATGGCGGGCGAGCCGTTTTTTTTAACGCCCCCGTGCCATCTGGATGGACCTTGACGATGGTCCTGTCCAAGACTACGGCTTCGATCCACACGCGGATGGTTTGCGCCTGTTACAACTGTGCAAAGACGCGATCCAGCACCCCGCGCTTCGACCAACGATTCATGCGCAAATAGAGATGGTGTGCCCGTTGCCGGATCGCTTGGGTACACCGCGCCAGGTGCACCCCTGCTCGGGACGTAGAGGATGACGTTGGGCACGTGCCGATTGTCGAGCGTCACGTTGCCGCATGGCGTCGGCACACACGGCTCGACGTGGTGATACTGGGCGTCGGTGATTTCCCTGTACGCAGTATCTCATATAATAGGGCGGTTTCCAGTTCCAAGTGCAACAAGCGCAGCATGGTGCTGCCTGAATTCGCACGCGTCCGGGGTGAACCACTCTGCGGGACCCCTGAAGGCCAGCGACTGACGTGGTCGGGTGTGCAGTGTCCAGGCCATCGCATCCAGCGCTTCCTGGGTAAAGCCGCTCACGTCGCGGCCCGTGGGGAAGTACTGCCTGAACAGGCCGTTGATGCTCTCGTGAATTCCTCGCTGCCAGGGACAGTGCGGATCGGCGAAGTATCCCATCCCCCCGCCCTCGCGCGGCTCTACTTCCCAATCTTACATCCATTTATAGAGACACTGAGATTGAAGTGGATTCGCCTTAGTACTTGTCCGTGTTGTCGTAAAACCGCGCAGCACGATCTTGCAGGTATTTCACTTGAACACCAAACCTTGCCATATTCTTCCCTCAAAATTCTGAATGCTTCTACTCTCTATTCCTGCATGCCGTCTTGAAGCTTGAACTGTCATTGGTGAAAATCAGAGCTGGCTCATGCCACCGTCAGCCACCAGCTCGGTGCCAACAATGAACGCCGAATCGGACGATGCCAGATACAGCACCGCGCTCGCAATTTCCTCGGGCGTCCCGAAGCGCTTGAGTGGAATCTGGGCCTGGAGACTCGCTACGACTTCAGAGAGCTGCTCCGCAGGGAGACCCAGACGTCCATAGCCGGGTGTTGTGACAGGGCCAGGGCTTATCGCATTGACACGGACGCCTCTGCTCAACAGCTCGGAGGACAGAGTCTTTGCCAGGGAAATCAACGCGGCCTTGCTGGCGGCATACACGCTCGAATTAGGCATGCCAATGTGAGCGTTAATCGAACCATTGAGTACGATGGCGGCTCCAGGATTCAGGAGTGGTACCAGCGCTTTGATCAGGAAATACGGACCTTTCACGTTGGTGCTGAAGATCACATCCCACATCTCCTCCTCGACCGCTTCGAACGGAGCGAACTTGGCCACGCCCGCATTGATAAACACAGCGTCGAGCATCACACCCTGCTGTCGTAGCAACGATGCGAGCTTTTTTCCATCGGCGACACTCCCGGCATCGTTCCGTACCTCGATGACCTTCCCGCCGAGCTGTGCTGCCGCCTTGTCCAGGGTAGCCTGATCGCGTCCCGTGATGACGACACGCGCGCCTGCTTCCGCAAACGCGAGCGCTGTTGCCAGACCAATCCCACTATTGCCGCCAGTGACAAGGGCGACTTTGTCTGCGAACTTCTGTGACATGGTCTTTTCTCCTTCCGTCCATCGCGGACTATTCGGAAATGCGGGATCATTTCTTGTAGTCGTGGTAGTCGTGGCTTTCATTCCTTAGACCTCAGGTCTTGATTGGTTTCCCATATGAGCACTTCCGTTCCTGAGTCGACGTGAGCCGTCAGGCGCCGCGCACCGGCGCCTGCGAGACGAACCGCATCGCCGGTATGGAGCGCGCCGGCGTCTTCGAGCTCAGCGCTCCCTCTGGTAATGAAGAGATGCACATATGGTGCATCGGGAACCTGCACCGATTCGCCCGGCTTAAGTCGCCCACCCCAGAGCACGGCTCCTTGCTGCTTGATGGAGATCGCCGCCTCATGACCACGCCCCGAGGCAATGGGGATCAGTCCGCCTCGCGTCAGTTCTCGATTGATATCGAATTGCTCATAGCTCGGATTGATGCGTTCCGTATCAGGCGGGACCCACATCTGGACGAAATGTACGTTCTTGTCTGCCTGCGGGTTCATCTCCGAGTGCCAGATCCCTGTCCCGGCACTCATGCGCTGGGCAAGTCCAGGGTAGAGGATGCCGGTATTGCCCTTCGAGTCAGTATGCTCCAGTTCACCGTCGAGCACCCAGGTCACAATCTCCATATCGTGATGGGGATGGGAGCGGAAGCCCGTATTGGGTTTCACCACGTCATCATTGTTCACCAAAAGCAATCCATGATGGGTGTTGTGGGGATCGTAGTGGTCCGCAAAACTGAAACTGTGGTGAGAATCGAGCCAGTTAATTTGGGTGTGAAACCGTTCATGACTCCGGCGAATATCAATTGGAACTTGAGACGCTTGTTTCGTGTACATGAAATTCCCTCTGATCACACCCACTTCACGGTGCCTGGGCACGACGCGACAAGGACACGACATACGCCGCCGGCCGCGCGCCGATACGCTTCATCATCCACTGCTGTTCTCTCATCAACATCGTGATCTTCACCATGCGGTGATACCAGCTATGATGAACCAGCAGCAAAAGCTATTCCAAGCTCGCCGAGGCTTCTACAAGTCTGCGAATCCCGCATAAATTTTGCTGATGAAGGATCGAGACTGATCTGGGAAGCACTAATAGGGTGAGGCGTGCTGAGAAGAGCCCGTCGACATATCGACAGGCGTCGACATCTCGACGTTATGAGGGCCGATGGATGCCGATCCGTTGCATTTTCGAAAGGAGGGTCGTGCGTTTCAGTCCAAGCCGCGCAGCGGCTCCTGCGGGCCCGCCGATGACCCAATCGGTCTCGTGCAGGACACGGAAGATATGCACGCGTTCGGCCTCTTCAAGGGTCACGGCTCCATTCACGCTCGGGACGCCGATGGCATTCTGGTGCGGCTTCAATTCCTCGATCGGTACCTGGAGCGCGGAGCCTTGAGTCAAAATCACGGCCCGTTCGATCAAGTTCTCCAACTCGCGGATATTCCCAGGCCAGTCGTATTTGGATAGCGCGTTGAGGACGATGGCTGGAACCGTTTCGATCTTTTTATTCATGAGGCGCGCGTGTTTTTGGGCAAAGTACCGTACGAGCAGAGGAACATCCTCGGCTCGGTCACGGAGCGGGGGTACCACGATCGGAAACACGTTGATGCGATAATACAGATCGCTCCGGAATTGCCCGTGTTCGACCATGTGCGCGAGTTCGCGGTTCGTTGCCGTGATTATGCGAACGTCAATCTTGATGGTGCGGGTACTTCCCAGTCGCTCAAATTCCTGTTCTTGGAGGACCCGCAGCAGTTTTGACTGCAATTCGAGAGGAACATCTCCGATCTCATCGAGGAAGAGCGTGCCCTGATGCGCTAGTTCGAAGCGACCCACCTTCCGCGCAATCGCCCCGGTGAACGCGCCTTTCTCATGGCCGAACAGTTCACTTTCCAGCAAGCCAGTTGGAATGGCGGCGCAATTCATTTTGATAAAGGTATGCTGGCGGCGTGGACTGAGTTGATGAAGCGCGCGTGCAATGAGTTCTTTTCCTGTTCCTGTTTCCCCTCGGATCAAGACGGTTGAGCCGGTCGGCGCAACTTGCTCCACCTGTTTGAAGACACGTTTGAGCGCTTGGCTGTCCCCTACCGATTGATTGAAGTTGTAGGCAGTCTTTATTTCCTCTTCCAGATACACTTTCTCTCCGGTGAGTTTGTCGTTTAATTCATCGATTCGAGAAAACGCTAGCGCATTGTCCACTGCCATCGCGATCTGATTCGTTGCCTGCGTCAAGAGATCGATCTCACGCGGTGTAAAAGACAAGTGTTGCCGACTCGCCACGTTCAATGTTCCCAGAATGCGATGGCGGGAGATGAGGGGGAAGGAGCACCAGGATTGGATGCCTTCCGCAATCAGACAACGGACAAATTCAGAATGATATCGTTCATATGCCGTCGCGTTGAGAAGAAACGGTTTCCTGGTCGTAAAGGCGGTCCCGCCTGGCGAGTCATCCACTGGACTCGTCATGCCCTCCTGAATCCAGCCTCTGCTTCCCGGAAAATCCAAGGCAAACACGCGCAACTGATTCCGTTCAGGTTCATACAACGACAGGCTGCAACATTCATGATGTAGGAAACGCTGCAGACTACTGGCGATTGCCTTCACCAATTGACGCACATCGAGAATCGTGAACACCGCATTATTCACT
>JBDTPK010000273.1:0-4624 GCA_039932735.1 Nitrospirota bacterium | reverse complement strand
GGGTTTCAATCCTATAACGGGCGGAACATCGCCTTCGCGCTTGGGCTTCCCGCGATAGAACCGGCCGTCGTGAATCCCTTCATTCAGATGCTCGGGAACCTCTATCGCCTGTTCATGGAAAAGAATGCAGCCATGGTGGAGATCAATCCGCTGGTCATTACCAGCGACAAGAAACTGATCGCACTGGACGGCAAGGTCTCCTTCGACGATAACGCACTGTTCCGGCACGCCGATGTGCAGCAGATGCGTGACCTTCACGAAGAAGATCCGCTTGAGATCGAAGCAGGAGAAAACAATCTGAACTACATCAAGCTCGACGGGAACATCGGCTGCATGGTGAACGGCGCGGGCCTCGCCATGGCGACGATGGACGTCATCAAGCTGGCCGGCAGCGAGCCGGCGAACTTCCTGGATGTCGGCGGCGGTGCGACGAAAGAGACGGTAGCGGCCGGCTTCCGAATTCTCCTGAAAGATTCGAACGTCAAGGGCATCTTTATCAACATCTTCGGCGGCATTGTTCGTTGCGAACGGATTGCCCATGGCGTCATCGAGGCGGCTAAAGAAGTGAAAATCAACGTCCCGTTGGTCGTCAGGCTGCAGGGGACAAATGCGGACGAAGGCCGCACGCTGTTAGCGGACTCAGGGTTGAAGTTGGACGTGGCCAACGATCTGTGGGAAGCAGCGCAAAAGATTGTGAGGTTGACGGGGAAAGCGGCGTAGGATTCGGAGGGTAGCCCGTTAGTCTCCTTTGCTCGCGCAACGCGCGGCCTCAGAAGGCCCTCGTTGGACGCCGCAGTAGGAGACCAATCGGGCCACCCTTTAGCAGGAGATGAAAGATTAGGGGACGGGTGCCCAGATCGGTGCCATCCGCGAGAAAAGCCCTCGCTATCCCGAGGGAGAGGGAAGTAATTTAGAGGGAGAGGTTTGGCATACTCTAGGAAGTGAACCTTGAATGAGCGAGAATCTCAAGACTATCCTTTCGGCTATTGCTATGGAAAGATCCTCTGACCGTGCGGTGAAACGGTCCAAGAGTCACGAATATGCCAATCATTTCGCAGAAGCTTTGCAGAAGATGAGTGGCATCAATATTCTCGAAGAAGGTAACGCCAGTACTAACTATTTTTGCGCAGAGGTAGATGGTGCTCAAGTAGCGATTTCTCCTCTCGCATCGCATGAGGGATGGTGGGAAACGCCGAGTGTTGGTTTTGTTCGCATGTACAAGCGGCGAGGTTGCAAATGGGGTGTCGTCTTGCTTGAGTTGCGAAAAAGTTACGTTGATGGATTTTGGATACAGGGGCCTGATTTTGAGTCGTTCTTCGGGCACTGTACTAAGATTCACTCTGACAACATTGAGAGAGCAGAGCGGAAAGGCCTAGCCCACCGCTTTAGAGATTTCGAGAAGTTTCTTGAGTTGGTATCAAGGTGACACGGCTTGTCAAAGAACAACCTCACATATACAACAGGTGCAGCTTTGGGCGTTCTTGTTAAGAATACGCGGGTGGTGGTGTAGGGGATTACGAGGAAGGCGGCGTAATACGATATGCGTTCAGCAATGCTCGCTCTGGTTTTGTTGCTGGTTGGTTCTCCCGGATGCATGATGGTCCGGGATGGGAATGTGAAGCCGCCTACTCCATGGCCGCCACACTCGAACCAACAGGTGAAGAAATCTATCGCACTTCACGTGATTGAGGCGGAGCATCGAGGGGGCGCCATTCAGGAAATAGGTTCGGATACTGCAGAAGGTGCTCGTGCGCAAGCCGTCAAGGCGTACACTGAGTCGGGGCTTTTTTCCTTGGTTGTTACCACGGGTGAGACGACGGATCTCAATGCTGACATTATCGTTGGTGAGGGGAGTGATGGACTGTCATGGTCCGGTGTCATTTCCGCGCTCACGCTGACGATGATTCCCGGCGTCGTGTCGCAAGATGTGATCGCGAACACCATATACAAAGATCGTCAACAGAAAGTGATCGGGGCTATTGTCAAGACCGAGGGAGTCGGATCATGGGTTCAGTTTTTCCTTCTGTTTGCGATGCCGTTTGTGGATGGTCCCGATGCAGTCATGGATAAGGCCCAATACGACATCCATCGAGTCACCATTGAGGAAGCGCGCCAAAAGGGCTTCTTTTAGCAGGATGCGAACGGTTCTGCCTGCCGCATGCTCGCGTTGCGCGTAAGAGTCGTGAAAGGCAAGACGTAAAGGTGAAATGTAAGACAGCCGACTACTCTTTCTCCGAAACGTTTGACGGATCGTGGACAGCCTTTTTGAGCCTGCTGCGAGCAGTTCTTGTGCCGTGCCCCGCGTGATTGTCCGGTGGCTTGTTGAACCAAAGCCGAGTTTCTCGGCGACCTGTTAGAAACATGAGTCGGTAAAGGGATTACTGTATGTCAATTCTGGTGAATAAGAACACGCGTGTGGTGGTGCAGGGGATCACGGGCAAGGAAGGCTCGTTCCATGCGACGCAATGCAAGGCCTACGGGACGCAGGTCGTTGCGGGCGTAACGCCTGGTAAGGCAGGGCAAGAGGTCGAAGGTATTCCGGTTTTCAATACGGTGCGCGATGCGGTGAAGAAATCACAGTGCGACACCTCGCTGATCTTTGTGCCTCCACCGTTTTGCGCCGATGCGATTTTGGAAGCCGCCGATGCCGGACTGAAGCTGATTATATGCATTACCGAAGGCATTCCGGTGAACGATATGGTGAAGGTCAAGCGCGCACTCTATGGTCGCGATGTTCGCCTGGTCGGACCCAACTGCCCCGGCGTCATCACGGTCGATGAAGCAAAGATCGGCATTATGCCTGGCTTCATTCATACGAAGGGGGTGGTAGGCGTCGTGTCACGCAGCGGGACCCTCACGTACGAAGCCGTCTATCAGCTCTCGACGCTTGGGTTAGGTGAAACGACGTGCGTCGGCATTGGTGGAGATCCAGTCAATGGCACAGGCTTCGTCGATATATTGGCATTGTTCGAGAAAGATCCCGAGACTCACGCGATCGTGATGATCGGCGAAATCGGCGGCGATGCGGAAGAGAAAGCCGCTGAGTTCATCAAGAAGCAGGTGAAGAAACCGGTTGTGAGCTTTATCGCAGGAATCACGGCCCCGCCAGGTCGCCGTATGGGCCATGCCGGTGCCATCATTTCTGGTGGAAAGGGCACGGCAACAGAGAAGATGAAGAGCTTGGAAGCAGCGGGTGTTCGAGTGGTGAAGAACCCGGCTGAGATCGGCAATGCGGTTAAGGTTGCGCTCGGGAGGTAAGTAAGAATCTTACCTTCTTCTTGTCTGACAGTTACGAAGAGGGGTTGTGGTGGCTGGCCACCCATCCCCACTTCGTGTTTTTCAGGATACTGAAACGCTAATGTGGCACGCAAGAACTTCGATGGTCCACACGGGTAGCAAAGTAGGCGAACACACCCGCAGAATGCTCAGAAAGATCATCCAACAAGGCGGCAGCGAGCGAAGGGTCGAGGCGTACTCTTGGGGTACGTTTTGGATTCGAACAATGCGAGAACGCTGCCGGCGGATTTTTTAGTATCCTGTTACGCTCAGGCCGTTTGATCTTCTCTCCAGGGGCTCCACGTTTTTTTCCTTTTTCTGTCTGGGTGTTCGTGTTAGGGTGCCTGATGCGGGTATTTCTTATCCATGTTCGCGATCCTCAGTTCTACGCCCTTCCAGCTAAAACACGAGCAAAGAACGGTCGTATTCGGGTCATGGGCTTTCCTCCCATCGGCATCATGTCCCTCTCATCGGTCCTCAAACAGGCCGGCCATGAGTGTGTGATGTTCGATCAAGCGAACCCTGACACGCCGAACGAGGTGATCCTTGAGGAAATCAACCGACAACAGCCGGCTTTGATTGGCCTCAGTTTCCTCAGCACCACGAGCTATCCCTACGCGAAGATCTTGGCCCGTCAGATTCGCGCCGCCAACTCGAAGGTCAAGCTGGCCTTTGGAGGCGTGTTTGCGAGTTTGAATGCCGCATTGGTTAAACTGCAGTGTCCTGAAGTGGATTTCATCTGCAAGGGAGACGGTGAACAGTTGCTCCTCGATCTGCTTGAACGGTTCGACGACCCATTCAGTGTGGCTGGGCTGACCTGGGCTAAGGACGGCAAGGTCGTACAGAATCCAGGCCGACCAATGGAGCGTCATTTGGATCAGTGGCCCTTCCCGGATCGCGAAGGCCTTCCGCTCGACTTTATCGAGTCGATGCCGCTCGACGTGCCGGCAGTGCTCTCGATGGAGCGGTTCACGACGATGCAAACCTCACGAGGCTGCCCGTGGCCCTGCGTATTCTGCGACATTCCTATTTTCAACGAAGGCAAGTGGCGAGCTCGGAGCGCTCAGCATGTGGTGAAGGAGTTGAAGTACCTCGAAGAATGCGGCTACGGTTCCGTCTATTTTGTCGACGACCATTTCCTGCTCCAACCCAAGCGCATCGAGGCGATTTGCCAAGGCGTCATGGACGAGAAGCTCTCGATCCAATGGGGCATCGAAGGGCGCGTGGACTCGGTCGCCCAGCATTTATTTCCCGCCATGGCCAAGGCCCATTGCAGGACAGTTATGTTCGGGATTGAAAGCGGGAGTCAGAAAATTCTCGATCGTCTCAAGAAAGAACAGACGTTGGA
>JBDTPK010000272.1:0-4635 GCA_039932735.1 Nitrospirota bacterium | reverse complement strand
TCTAGCTGACGTATTGGGGCAAGAGTGAGCCCCTCGCAGCCATAACGGAACCATGCCGGTCAGTATGCTCAATAAAAAATAGTTGGGCGGCATCGACACAGAACCCAATTACCACAAGTCAACTCCGCGCTCGACGCCATAACACCGTTCGATAGGACTCTGCCAGTGCCGGACTGGGCAGAGCCAGTTGTCCCACGACTTGGGCATTCATGCCGGCGAAAGGAACATGCAATTATGCCTACGTCGATTTTCAGTCAAACCGTTCGAGATGCTTTCAATCAGGCAGCAACCCCACAAAGCAAAAGCATCACGGTCGGCGGCCAAACCATCAAAATCACCACGCCCTTTCCGTCACCGGAAGATTGGCGGGACCAATGGATCTATTTTTTGATGATCGATCGCTTCGACAACCCGAACGGGCCACCGAAGCATCAACCTTTCGACGGCGAACACGGCGTTTTCCAAGGCGGCACTTTCAACGGTGTCCGAAAGCAACTGGACTACCTTCGCGACCTCGGAGTCGGTGCGATCTGGATGACGCCCGTGCTGAAGAACTGCCAATACGAAGACGGCACGTATCATGGCTACGGAATCCAGGATTTTCTGCAGGTTGATCCGCGATTCGCCTCGAATCCTCAGGCGGCCAAGGCGAATCCGAAGCTGGCCGAAGACGAGTTGCGCCAACTTGTTGATGAGGCGCACGTCCGTGGCATCTATGTGATCTTCGACATCGTGCTCAACCATTGCGGCAACGTATTCGGCTATGTCGTTGAGGGCAACAACAACGCCAGCGCGGCCGTTTTCAACACCAACGGATATCCGATCACGTGGCACGATGAACACGGCGGTTTCGGCTTTCCCGACTTCAGCCACGCGCCGGCGACCATTCCGGATGACGCAGCAATCTGGCCAGAGGAGTTGCATGGTAATGAGTTCTTCCGGCGAAAGGGCAAAGGCGGTGAAGAGGGAGGCGATTTTGAATCGCTCAAGGAATTGGTAACCGCGAAGGTAGCAGTGCGAGATGTGCTGATTCGCTCTTTCCAGCACGCCATCGCTAAATTCGACGTGGATGCCTACCGTATCGACACGTTGAAGTTCATCGAGCCGGGCTTTGCTCGAGTTTTCGGCAACGCCATGCGCGAATATGCGTTGAGCATTGGCAAGAAGAACTTTTTCACCTTCGGCGAGGTGTTCGACGAGGAGGAGAAAATTGCGCAGTTCATCGGCCGCAACGCCGGCCTGATCGAAGATCCGATCGGCGTCGATGCGGCGCTTGATTTTCCGCTTTTCTTTCGGCTGCCTGGCGTCGCCAAAGGACTGGTTCCACCGGCGGCGTTGGTAGGCATGTATGAACACCGCAAACAAGTCGAGCGCGAGGTGCTCACTTCGCACGGCGAAGCCGGGAGCCATTTCGTGACGTTTTTGGACAATCACGACATGGGACAGCGGTTTTATTTCAGCGACCCGAGCGCTCCACATCGTTTCGACGATCAGGTGACCGTTGGGCTCGCATGCCTTATGTCGCTGCAAGGAATCCCGTGCCTATACTATGGCACTGAGCAAGGTCTGCATGGCAATGGAGGCAAGGATCTCTCGGTGCGCGAAGCGCTCTGGGGCAAAGGGCCGAACGCGTTCGATCGGACGCATCCTTTCTATCAGGCTGTGGCGAGCATCGCCAAGGTACGCGCCAAGCAGCCGGCGCTACGCTACGGACGGCAGTATTTTCGGCCGCTCTCAGGTGATGGTGTGCATTTCGGCATCTCCCCGTTTAGCAGCGGCGTGCTCGCCTTTTCACGAGTGTTGAACGACCAGGAGGTGCTCGTGGTCGCCAACACCAACACGCAAGACGGCTTTCAAGGTGAGGTGATCATCGACGCAGCTCTCAACCCGGCGCAGGCGGATTATGAGCTCCTGTTTAGCAACCGTGGCCGGCCGACCCTCCCAGGACAGACGCTCACGAAAATTGGCGGCAGCGTAGAGATTCACGAAGTCAATGGCGCGGTGACAAACGGCCCGACACGAGCGCTCCGCGTGACGTTGCAGCCGATGGAGGTGCAGATTTTGCGGAAGGCATGAGAGGAGGCTCAACGGAGTGGCACTGGCGATAAGTGCTTCTCTTCTGGGGTCACTGGCTCTTGCAGTGTCCTTCTTCGCCTTCCCCGCTCGCCCGCTGCTAACCAGCGTTCTATCTCCCGAAACGACCCTTCCGAATCAAGCCAGCAGCCTGGTTATTCTCCTGCTCGCGGAACGCATAACCTTGAAACGGCTTTTGGAGCACGTCTATGTGTGGACGTAGGGTCGTCATCTCCATTCATCTCAATTTCACCAAGCGACGAACATGCTGACCCATGCTCATGAATCGGATCGGATGCACCCATGTATCTCTTTCGATACAGGCGTCCGTGATCAGAAGATATGCGTAACAGGTGTGTTCTTACTCATCAATACGTATAACGCTGAAATTGCAGAAGATTGAGGATGCCATCCGATGTTTCGCGCGCCTGTCCCATGCTGGCACCTAGTTTGCTATCGACGAATGTGGAATCACACAAGAGCGCCTAGCAGTGAACGATTCCTGCTGGACTCAGGTGCAGCCATGCGAACGGGTCAATCAAGGAAAGGAGGGAGCGGGATGTTGATCCGAAGACGTATCAGCCTTATGTGTCGTTAAGGGCCGCACCGTTCTTGCGTTAAGGATCAATATCAGTATCGATTGTTGCAACATCCGTTTAATTCACTGAAAAGGAGATGTCGAAGTGAAAACGAAACCAGCGGAACTTAAGAATAAAACGCGGAGGCTCGAAGAACCCAAGACCAATGATCAGGAACTGGGACCGTTAAAGGTTCTTCCTGGAAAGTGGGCGAACTTGCCGAACTTGCCTGGCCGTGGATGGAATATGATTGCACTGCCCTTTGTGGCGCCGCCGCCACCGGGGGTCCCCTTCCCCCTCAATTATCGCTTGCTGGTCAATCAATACAACGAAGAGCTTGAGTTTACTCTGGTCGATAAAGCCGTGCCGAATCGTGGCGTCCGTCTCGCTCCGGGGACTCCCGCTAATACCGATCAGTTTCTCGTGGCATTGGATTATCAGCAAAGGGTCACGCAAATTGCTTCTGACGATTTCCCCCAAAGTACAGTGCGACCACCAGATGGTAGCACCATTCACCATGAGCCGGGCTTGTGGCTGCATATGACCAACGGCATCACGGATGGCCTGAATATTGGGCGGCTCGCGACCATTCCCCATGGCGACTCGGTGTTGGCCTTAGGCCGAAGTGGTGAACATCCTGGTACACCAACCATTCCTTATATCAGTGGCTTGCCGATCGGGGTTGATCAAGATCTCAATAATCCCTATCTGGCACCATACAAACACTTCGGCGAAAAGCAGGAAAAATTTTTCAAGGGATTGTTCAATCCTGTCAGCCCGAACGATCTGCTCGAAGGGGCGAATCAAGGGGTGGAGATTGAGAAGACCACGGTCCTTGATGTTGATACCACGCGTCCAACTGGCGGGATTGTCAACATTCCGTTCGTCGTCAGGCAGGCCAATGCAACGGTCATGAAAGCCACGTTCTGGATTCAGGAATTGAAGGAGAAGGACAAGTACGGGAAGCCGAAGCTGCGGCTGCAATATTCGCAGTTGGTCATGCTGGATTTCTTCCCGCGTGTGGATGGACAGACCCCTGGCTGCTGTCCCGGCCTTATACAATGGCCGCATGTCAGCATCAATACGATGGAGAAGGTCGTCGAATAGAGTGATCTAACAGCGCATCGAGGCGATGGCGCACGTATGGCTGGTAGGATTTGTTGGAGATTTTAGTCCCGAACTCAAGGCCGTCAGTCTGGAGCGCATTTCGATCTCGACATGCGCTCCAGCGGGATCCCTAGGCACTCCTCAATTACACTAGAGCGTACGAATAGGCAGACAACGAATTTTCGTTGTGTGTTCGCAGTGCTTGATCTACTGCAGGCGCTGCGACAACGAGTGTAGCCTCACTGGCCACGTGGGAAGCGGCGTTGAACCGGCTGTTTGAGAGTGTTTTGGCTCGCAGTCGCGAGATGCGTAATAGGTCCGTTGTTCTAACAACTACACGAGACGGCCATCTGTTAGTTGACGTGTCACAACGGTTGCGCTTCAAGTCGTGTTCCCCACGCGAGTGGGGATGATTCGACCTTGAGGAAACGCCCGCTCAAAGGGGGCGGGCGAGGTTTGAAACTTCATTCGGCGTTGGTAGGCTTCACAGATCTCATCTCCTGCGAGTGAGGGCTGAGTCTTCAAGGAATTCGCCGTTTGGCCTTCGCCGTCGGTGGGGCGGTGAGAGGATCGTCGGGCCAGGAGTGTTTGGGGTAGCGGCCGCGAAGTTCTTTGCGCACCTCTTGGTAGGCGTGGGCCCAGAAGCTGGAGAGATCCTTCGTGATCTGGACGGGCTTGCGTGCCGGCGATAGGAGATGGAGCATGACTGGGATTGTTCCATCCACGAGACGAGGCGTCTCCTTGCACCCGAACATTTCTTGTAACCGCACAGCGAGGATGGGCAAATCAGGCGTGTCATATTCTACGCGGACGTTCGATCCACTTGGGACGCTCAGATGGGTAGGCGCCCATCGTTCGAGTTGGCGTGATTGTTCCC
>JBDTPK010000271.1:0-4649 GCA_039932735.1 Nitrospirota bacterium | reverse complement strand
GGGGTCGATCCGAAATCAGCGGGCGATTCTTCCTAGTCCCAACCCATGACGTCTGCCAGCCTACGGTCTTCCGAGAATACTTTGACTGTGCGCAGGGGACTGTGAAGGCGTGGGAGATCCCAAGTCGCCCGATGAAGGCCCCAGGAGGACATTATGAAGTAGGAGCATTTCCGTTACAGCCTCCGCATGAAGATCTCGTACGAGTTTTTAAGAAACAGAAGAGACCTGAGATTTCATGAAACAATTGCGGCTCGTTTGTGAGGTAGCCGACTTGCCGATTCAGGCGACCGATGGAGAGATCGGAAGCGGACAAGAGATGTATATCGACGATCAGAGCTGGCAAATAACACACGCATGTGTCGAAGTGTCAAACCACATGTATTACTTGAGGAATATGGTGAAAGCGCTCTCATCTTCAAGTTAACTCATTGATTGGAAATTGGTCTACGTCGATCAGCAGCGTGCAGGCGAGTTGCGAGTCGCCATAGGAAGAGATCAAGTTCAGAGAAGCTGGGCCCAAGACCCTGCCTGCGCCATAGCATTAAACTAGGGATATTCCTAGGAGTCGTTCAACACCGTACTCGTTATACTCTGCCAGTTATTTGTTAAATTCGCCAAATTCCTTTTGAAATACAGATACATCGTCGCGGACCAACTGCCTCTGGAGCCATGCTGTGACCGAGGGAAAAGGCAGTGATTATGGAAAGAGAGTGTTGCGTGATCTCGACTAAAAAACGATCAGCCATAGCTTGAGGATCCCCGTGTTGATGCTGAGTTCAATGAGTTGGGCTGCGCTGAAGCACGTCGCACAGCGACTCCGTGCCGGTGGCTATCTCGTGAAGGGTAAGATCGCCGCGGCGACGTTGCATCAAGCGATTCTCCAGGAGATCGATAGACAGTCTTGGCCAAAGGAGGCTGTGTGAGTGACGAGAGGCCGCACTCAATGGACCACACTCATAGGCCAAACAATAAAATACCCCACGGCGTGGCACTCTTCGCCGCTGTGGTGGCCATGGCGGTCGTGTTTGTCGTCGATATGCTCACCCCGCTCGGTATTACAGTGTGGGTTGGATATCTCTTGCCGATTTGGTATGTGTCTCGCTTATCCCTCCAGGGGATAGTGCTGACTTCGGTCACGCTGACCTGCACCGCGTTGATTGTCGTCGGATACCTCTTGTCGCCTCCCGGTGTCTCACCTCTCATTTCCGTCAGTAATCGGATGGTCGGCGCAGTGTTTTTATGGACCATGACCTTGGTCCTCCTGCGCAGTCAGGCGGCGGACAAGCGTGTAGAATTGGCGCAGGAACGTCTGCAGCAGAGCGAAGCGCAGTATCGCGAACTCATCCAGTCCCTCCCCACCGCGGTGTACACCTGCGATGCGCATGGGCGTATTCTTCTTTACAACCATGCGGCTGTGGCATTGTGGGGGCAAGAGCCTGAGGCCGGCAAAGATCTTTGGTACGGATCATGGAAGATCTACCGGCCGGACGGCACTCCGCTGCCGTTGGAAGACTCTCCGATGGAGCTCACGTTGCGCGAAGGCCGAGCGATTCGCGGTGAAGAGATCGTCGTCGAGCGTCCCGACGGGACACGGCGCCATGTGTTGCTGCACCCGGAACCGATCCGCAATGCGAACGGAGCGACCGTCGGCGCCGTCAATGTGCTGATCGATATTACCGATCGCCAGGAGGCAGAACGTGCGGTGGCGAAGTTGGCGGCGATCGTGACGTCGTCGCAGGATGCCATTGTCAGTAAGAATCTCCAAGGCATCGTGACGAGTTGGAACCGGGCTGCGGAACGGCTGTTTGGATATACAGAGGGGGAGATGATTGGTCAATCGGTGAAACGCCTTATTCCTCCCGATCGGTACGAGGAAGAAACGAGAATTCTTCAACACATACGGAGAAAAGAACCGGTCGATCATTACGAAACGATCCGACGGCGCAAAGACGGCATCGATGTTCAGGTCTCGCTGACCGTATCGCCGGTAGTCGACTCCCAGGGGAGGGTCATCGGCGCCTCGAAGATCGCAAGAGACATTTCGGAGCAGAAACGCGCGGAAGAGGCGTTGCGCGACCGCGACTGCGCGTTGATGGCGGCCAACGAGACGCTGAAGAAACAGACCAAGGCGTTGGTCGAAGCGAATAAGGAGCTGGAAGGCTTTTCCTATTCGGTCTCGCACGACTTACGGGCACCGCTTCGCACGATCGATGCCTTCAGCCGCATCGTGGAGGAAGAGTCCGGCTCTCAGTTGAATGCCGACGCGAGGCGCTGCTTGCAGGTCGTCCGCAAGGCAGTCGGTCAGGCCGGCGAATTGATCGACGACCTGTTGGAATTTTCCAAGCTCGGCCGTCAGGCCATGGAATTCCGTTCGGTTCAGATGGCGGATCTGGCGCGGGAGGCGGCACAAGAATTGAGAACCGTGAAGGAGAGCCGGAAGATCCATCTCATCCTTCCGGACCTGCCTCCTTGTCGGGGAGACCACCGACTCCTGAAGCTCGTCTGGATCAACCTGGTTTCGAATGCGTTCAAGTACACTAAGAATCGAGAGGAAGCGCGGATCGAAATCGGCTGGATGCCGGACGACAGCGGGCCAGACACGCATATATACTATGTGAAGGACAACGGTGTCGGGTTCGACATGAAATACAGGCACAAATTGTTCGGCGTCTTTCAACGGTTGCACCGGCAGGAAGACTTCGAGGGAAGCGGCGTAGGCCTGGCTATCGTCCAGCGCATCGTTTATCGGCACGAGGGGCGGGTGTGGGCGGAAGGCAAGATCGATGACGGCGCGACATTCTATTTTTCCTTGCGAAAGGCGTGATCATGACGAGCGGCGTGGAAATTCTCCTGGTCGAAGATAATCCCGAGGATGTGGAAATCACGTTACGGGCATTTCAGAAACATCACTTGGCGAACAGGATTCATGTTGTGCGGGACGGCGAGGAAGCGCTGGAATGCCTGTTTGGGACGGGCCGCTATGCCGAGGCGCATACCCCTGAGAAGCCCCGTTTGATTTTATTGGACCTGAAATTGCCGAAGGTAGATGGGCTGGAAGTGTTACAGAAGTGCAAAGCCGATCCGCGAACCAAGAATATCCCAGTTGTGGTGATGACGTCTTCACGCGAAGAGGAAGATATGGTGCAGAGTTACAATTTGGGCGTCAACGGCTATGTGGTCAAGCCGGTCGATTTTTCTCAATTCACTGAGGCCGTCAGGCAGCTCGGCTTGTATTGGATGATGTTGAATCAATTACCGTCTGAATTTCCACCTGCGCGGACGAAGGTGTAAGCCTATGCCCCACTTGCGTCTGTTAATCGTCGAAGACCGGCCGTCGGATGCTGAGCTCATCGTGCGCGAGCTCAAGAACAATGGCTATGAACTGACATGGCAGCGGGTGGACACTCTCAGGGAGTTTGAGAGCCGGCTGGCCGAAGATCCGCCCGACGTGATTATTTGCGACCATGCCATGCCGCAATTCAGCTCGGAGGAAGCGCTGCAGCATGTGCGCAAGAGCGGGCTGGATGTTCCATTCATCATTGTCTCGCATGCCATCGGGGAGGAAGAAGCCGTAGGGTTGCTGCGGAACGGCGCAACCGACTATTTGATGAAAGACCGGCTGGGCCGCTTGGGAGAAGCGGTTCGTCAGGCGCTGGAACGGCAGCAATTGGAGAAGGCGCACGCCAAAACCCAACAAACCGTCATAACCCTCAACGCGGATCTTGAGCGGCGCATCGCAGAGCGAACGTCTGAATTGCAGGCCGCCAATAAGAACTTAGAGCTCGAGCTCGAACAGCGCAAGCGGGCCGAGGACGCATTGTACCGTCTGAATGACGAATTGGAGCAGCGGGTGGAGGCACGCACGCGCGATGTCGTCGCGTCGCATCACCGTTTGAGGGCACTGGCCTCGGAGTTGACCTTGACTGAACAGCGAGAGCGTAAGCGTCTGGCGGGGGAGCTGCACGACTATCTGGCACAGATGCTGGCGTTGGGACGCATAAAGCTGGGGCAGCTTCGTCAGATGCTCGATGCTACGCCGATTGCCATGCCGCTGACCGGTGAGATCGAGGGCGTCTTCGACAAGGCGTTGACATATACCCGTTCGCTTATGGCCAAATTGGCTCCGCCTATATTGGACGAATTGGGTCTACCCGCGGCGCTTACCTGGCTGGCGGAACAGATGCCGCTTCATGATCTCGCCGTGGACGTCCGTCTGGAGAGCGATCATGTGCGTGTGCCGGATGATCAGGCCATCTTATTGTTTCAATCAGTGCGTGAACTGTTGATCAACGTGGCGAAGCATGCGGGAACCGACCGAGCCACGGTCACGTTGCGCATTGTGGACTACAATCGGCTGTGCATTGAGGTGCAAGATAGCGGACGGGGTTTCGACACGAGGGCTGTGGAAACACAATCTGCCGGCGAGCACTTTGGTCTATTATGCGTCAGGGAACGTATGGAGGCGATGAATGGATGGCTCAGGGTGAAGAGCGCCGTCGGCCAGGGAACAACGGTCACCTTGTCCTTGTCGCTGGACAGCGCTGCTGATGGACATCAACATGCCGTGAATGAGCGGGATTGAGTCGACCGCTCACATCAAGATACGCCACCCCGAGATCGTCGTCATCGCCTTGTCGGTGAATGCCGGC
>JBDTPK010000270.1:0-4660 GCA_039932735.1 Nitrospirota bacterium | reverse complement strand
CCTTGACGAATACGAAGCGGAAGGAGGGAGCGGCCACGCATAGTGAGCCAATCCTTGACTCTCCCGCATCGGAAGAATATCGTATCCCTGTGGGGGGAGCATAACGCCCCGAGGGAATATGGTCCATAAGGGGGTCGAGCGTCGGGATGGTGTGCAAGCCCAGCTTGACTGGGAAGCCTAAAGTCCCACCAAGATCTCCGTCGTACCTATGCTGTCCTCGGTAGGTGCGCGCTTCCCCCACCCTAATCCCGCTCATTCCGGTTGGCGGTTTGACCCATCTCACCACCCCACCATGGTCCGTAGCGCTCCTCTCACAACCGTGCCGAGGTTCGTTGTGGCATTTGATCACGAGAGATAGCAATGAGGGTGTGTTGATGGACACAATTGGGGCCAATGTCGTCAACTGATCGATGTAAGAGGATGAATGGACACGCATAAGCCGCCTGCATCTAGGTCCAAAAAAACAGGCCCCCGTTCAGCTTCGGCAGTGACGGCGGTGGAAATGGGCGCGCGGCAGCGCGAGATCTCCATCTCCGAGTTCTTTACCAAAAACCGGCATTTACTCGGCTTCGACAATCCACGGAAAGCGCTGCTGACCTGCGTCAAGGAAGCGGTCGACAATGCCTTGGATGCGTGTGAGGAGGCCGGGATTCTTCCTGATGTCACAGTACAGATGGAGGTTGTGGCTGTTCGTTCGTCAGCTATCTTATCCGCCAGTCAGGCAACACGTTTTCGAGTCACGGTAGCTGACAACGGTCCCGGGATCGTCCGTCAGCAGATCCCGCGAATCTTTGCGAAGCTCTTGTACGGTTCCAAGTTCCATCGCTTGCGCATGAGCCGTGGCCAGCAGGGGATCGGCATTTCAGCGGCAGGGATGTATGGCCAGCTGACGACCGGCAAACCGGTGAAGATTATTTCACGCACCGCTCCCAAAGCACCGGCCCATTATTTCGAAGTGCAGATCGATACGAAAAAGAACGAACCTTTGATCCATGAGAACAAGCAAATCGAGTGGGGGCAACCCCGCGGCACGCAGGTGGCCATCGAAGTCGAAGGCCGCTACCAGAAAGGGCGTGCGTCGGTTGACGAGTATCTCGACCAGACGTCTATTGCCAATCCCCATGTGAGACTCATCTATCGAACGCCGGACGGCGAAACGAAAGAATATCCACGGGCCTATCACGAACTACCGCCCTCGCCGAAAGAAATCAAACCCCATCCCTACGGCATCGAGTTCGGGATGCTCCTCAGGATGCTCCAGGACTCCAAGAGTCAGACACTTTCGAGCTTTCTGTCGAGCGATTTCTGCCGGGTGACGCCCGCGCTTGCAGATGAGATCTGCAAGACGGCGAAGGTCTCGTCCAAGGCCAAGCCCCGCGATGTCCTCGGCGCAACAGCCGAAACGCTCTATCACACGATCCAAGCGACGAAGATCATGGCGCCGCCGACGAACTGCCTCTCGCCGATCGGCGAGAAGGCAATCCTCTCAGGTCTCTATAAGCAGATCAAAGGGGAGTTCTACACCGCCGTGAGCCGACCGCCTTCTGTCTACCGCGGCAATCCCTTCATTATCGAAGCAGGGCTGGCCTTCGGGCAGGCACCGGACGGCGTGTCGAAACCGGAAAAGCCTGCGCAGCCGCTGGCGGAGGGAGAGCAGGAAGAGGGAGGCTCGGAACTGGCACGCGTGATTCGTTACGCCAACCGGGTTCCGCTGCTCTATCAGCAATCTGCTTGCGCGATCTTCAGAGCGGTACTGGCAACGACCTGGCGTAATTATGGGATCAGCCAATCACGCGGGGCTCTGCCGGTCGGGCCGATGGTGATCTTCGTGCACATTGTGTCCGTGTGGGTCCCCTTTACCAGTGAGTCGAAGGAAGCCATTGCGGAGTATGACGAAATTCATAAGGAAATCACTCTCGCGCTTCGAGAGTGCGGGCGACGGCTTGGGCTCTTTCTGCGTCGACGCGAGCGGGCGGCGAGTGAATTCCGGCGGCGCAATATTTTTGAACTCTATATCGAGGAAGTCGTCGAAGCCTGTAATCGATTGAAAGGCGGGAAGTTGCCGACCGCGAAGCTCAAAGCGCAGCTACAGAAGATTGCCTCCTCGCGGACTGGCGGGATCAAGACGGACGAAACTCTCGGCAAGACCGGCGTTGGACCGGAAGGCCTGCCTCACTCCATCATTGTCACTGCTGAAGGCATTGATGGAGATGTCCCGTTGGGGCTTGGCCTGTCAGATTCCGTGGCGCGAGCGCCAGAGGTTCCCGACAGATTACGCATCGAAGAAAAGCCAGCTTTCTCGAAACCTGGGCGGAGACAGACTGCAAAGGCCAGGTCTCCCAAGAAAGTGGCAGGCAAGGTCGCAACCGTTCCATCGTCTTCCCACAAGGGCTCTTCTTCACAGCAGCAAGCGGGGGCGGCCCGCACAGGTCAAAAGGCTATTCAGCGAGGGAAGAGTAAATAGGCCGACGCATGGCGAAAACGAAACTGACAAGGAATCGGGCGGTCGAGAAGAGGTTGATCGGGCTGGCCGATCTGGTGATCACAGCCGCGCGGCGGGCAAAGGATCCGACGATGGCGATTCCGATTCGCGCTCTTTCCAATGTGACCTTCAACGAACGTAAGGGCCTGCTTGAGATGGGAGATAAGAAGCAGGCTCGTTCATTCTTCAACATTGGCATGGCTAAGAAATTCATGCAGACCATCTTGGTCGCAGATGCGCTCTCAGAGCTGCAGCGCGCGGAGCTGACGACGTCGCTCAGAGAGATCTACTACCGGACGAAGCATACGATTCAAGACTCGCACGAGAATACGTTCGATACCCAGGACGAGTCGGACCCGATCATTGAGGATTTGGAAGTGTCGCTCACGGCACTCCGTGAAGAGTTGCATGTGCGCGCGGAGAACGGGGGGAGTATCGTCGGTCCACTTGTGCTTGGAGACGACGGCGATCGCGTGGATTGCGCCAAGCTGGGCAAAGGCGGGTACTCGGTTCCGTCAATTGTCGAGCCGGAGTATGTGGAAATCCGTCGCTGTACGGCAGACTTTGTGTTGTTGGTGGAGAAGGGCACGCAGTGGAATCGCCTCTCGGAAGACAAATTCTGGCGTCGCTATAATTGCGTGCTGCTGACGGGAAATGGACAGCCACCCCGGGGGGTCCGCCGCTTAGCACGGCGGTTGCACGAAGAGCATCGGCTTCCGGTCTATGTCCTGGTCGATAATGACCCCTGGGGGTACTATATCTATTCCGTCGTCAAACAAGGGTCGATCAATCTGGCCTTCGAGAGCCAGCGCATGGCCATTCCCAAAGCCAAGTTCATCGGGCTTTCCAGCGCCGACCCAGAGCGGTACGAACTCCCGCGTAACGTCGGGATCAAATTGAACGAGAAGGATATCGCCCGCGCGAAAGAGCTTCTCAACTATCAGTGGTTCCAGAAACCGGCCTGGCAGGCTGAGATCAAGCGAATGCTCGCGAGCGAACTCAAATATGAACTAGACGCCCTTGCCAACAAAGACTTCCAGTACCTCACGAAAAAATATCTGCCACAGAAACTCAAAGAAAAGGACTGGCTCGACTAAGCCGATCCGTTCTCTTGCATCGTATCCTGATTTCTGTATCTACTCCGCGGGCAGCATCATATAGAGCCCGATCACTATGATCGGCGCCATGACATACATCGCTTTCTTGCCGAAGCTATCATAGACGCCATAGATCAAGATTGCGCCCATGAAAAAGAAGTAGAGTTGCCCGATACCCCGATATCCCGCACTATGTTCTGCTGCCAAGGCGAGAGCAGGGGATCCCAGGATCAGTCCGGCTGAAAGGGCTGCTAATCGTTTCATCACAATCTCCATTTCGATGAGGTTAAAACATGCGACGTCATCCCGATGGCCGGTACTGTTGCAGAAACAATAACGCCCTCATGGCGTAGACTGCCACGAGGGCGTAACTCTCTACTTGAACGATTCTGAGTGGATGGATCGGGCGAAACTAGCAAGAGGGCACAATACACCTCTGTGTTTTATGAATAATGGACGCCATGGTGCGCCTTCTCATAGTCAGAAGTCAAACCTGGATCAGTAAGGAGCGAGATGCGAGATGTGTGAGGATTATTCCGACATCCGGGTTTTGTCGGCAAATTCTTTAGCGATATGCAACAAGTCATCGTGCAGCAGTTCTTTGCAATCATCATCGATCCGGAGCATATACTTGCCACGGCCGATTTCCTTTCCACCGGGAAACTCGAAGACCTGTGCGACGACGTGCACGAGCGCATAGTTTTTGAAAAACCATCCCTTACTTCCTGATTACACGCTTGCCGGAGCCCACAGGACATAGAGATAGTCGACGCCTAAGTGTTTTTGTATGTCTTTCACGCTCCCCACGTCGGTTTTGCCCTAATTTTTGTCAATTTCAATGTAAGCCGAGTTGTATGGGTCTTTGTTCACTTGTCGGGGTACACGGAGCGCGAGCTGAACGCCATCGCGCATCGCTTGAATACACGCCCCAGAAAATGCCTCAACTTTGCTACGCCCCTGGAAGTCTATGCGCAACTGCGTCATCATTCACCCGTCGCACTTGGAATTTGAAACCGCTCTGACATTCGTCCAGCTCGCGGCCAGTTACCTATGGCTCAAGTAAATGTCGACAGAACCTAGT
>JBDTPK010000269.1:0-4671 GCA_039932735.1 Nitrospirota bacterium | reverse complement strand
CCCGCGAGATCGACTGTGAAGTACGCCGTATCATTGATGAGCAATACGAGCGCGTCAAACGGCTGTTGGAGGAACGAAAAGCCGCGCTCCTCGAAGGCGCGAAGCGGTTGCTCGAGCACGAGGTGATCAGCGGGGCAGATCTCAAGGCCATCATGGATAAGTATTAGCAGGATGCTGAAAACGTCCGCCAGCTTCGTCTCAGTTCATCGAGATCCTCAACGTACGCCGAGGGTACGCCTCAGGTTTCGACTCGCCTGTGGCCTTGCTGGACGGCCATTTTGAGCATCCTGCGAGAGAAGCGAGACTCGTGAGAAGAGCGGGAGGTGGGAAGCTGGTGAAGAAGTGCTGAGTATTGGGTAAGAGGCAGCTAGGAAAGCCGAGACAGGGGAGAGTTCGAACTCCGGAGTTCGACAGTTTTGAAACTCAGCACTCAGAACTTCCCGTACCACCCGTCTCGTCCCTCTCGCCTGAGTCAGGCATCGGCAATGAAGGTTGATAATGAAGTCATCATTGAAGGCCGGCCTGAGCTTTGGTCTCACGTCCGGCGTGATTACGACATTGGGGTTGATGGTGGGACTCCATTCAGGCACCCACTCACGAACCGTCGTCATCGGCGGCATTCTGACGATTGCGATTGCCGATGCCATGTCGGATGCCTTAGGCATGCACATTGCGGAGGAGTCGAAGAATAACGGGGTCGTGTCCGAAATCTGGGAATCGACTATCGCTACCTTTGTGGCCAAGTTCCTGATCGCGCTGACCTTTGTCGTGCCGGTGCTGCTGTTACCTCTAGAGGCGGCCATGATGGTGAGTGTGGGATGGGGCCTCGCTCTACTCGCGGTGCTGAGCTATTTTCTGGCGCAGGCCCAGCAGATCCCGTCCTGGAAAGTCATCGCAGAGCATCTCGCCATCGGCGTCAGCGTCATTGCAATCACGCACTATGTGGGCAACTGGATTCATGTG
This sequence comes from Nitrospirota bacterium, assembly GCA_039932735.1. Taxonomy (GTDB): domain Bacteria; phylum Nitrospirota; class Nitrospiria; order Nitrospirales; family Nitrospiraceae; genus Palsa-1315. Next base: position 3,708 of record JBDTPK010000269.1, on the reverse strand, counting down.
ACGTTGGGTGAGCAGGATGTTGAGTAAGTTCACTGGTGCAGAATAGGTTCGAGTGAAGGTTGAGGTTATCAGGTTTTCGCTCAGCCTCGACCGTGGCCTGTCTCGCGTGGATATTCTACGGAAGTAAGGTTACAGAGGAGGACTATCAATGGTGCAGCAACCGCTCGTTGCCTATTTTTCCATGGAGATCGGTCTTGAGTCCGGGATGCCGACCTATTCGGGAGGGCTCGGTGTACTCGCCGGCGACACGATTCGCTCGGCTGCGGATCTCGAGGTGCCGATGGTGGCAGTGTCGTTGATCCACCGGCGCGGATACTTTTTCCAGCGGCTGGATGCGCAGGGTCGGCAAAGCGAGGAGCCTGTCGCATGGCCGGTCAATGATTTCGCTGAACTGATCAACGAACGGGCCACAGTCGAGATCGAAAGCCGCACGGTCCATGTCACGGCCTGGAGGTATCGTGTCACGGGCGAGTCCGGACATGTTGTTCCGGTGTATCTGCTTGATACAGACGTGACCGAGAATCAGCCATGGGATCGGAGGCTGACAGATGTGCTCTATGGAGGCGACGACCGGTATCGCCTGTGTCAGGAAATGGTGCTGGGCGTTGGAGGATTTCGACTCTTGCGGGCTCTCGGATATACAGAAATCCGTCGCTTCCATATGAATGAGGGGCACGCCGCCTTGCTCGTCCTTGCGCTTGGCGAGGAGAAGTTGGCCTTGCGGAACCAGTCCAATTCGATTTCAGATGAGCTGATCGATGCGATTCGCGAACAATGCGTCTTTACGACCCATACCCCCGTGCCGGCCGGCCACGATAAATTTCCCGAGACACTCGCGCGCCAGGTGTTGGGCGATCGCTGGTGGGCCATACTGAAGGCCGCCGGTGCTGGGGAGACGCTCAATTTGACGCGACTGGCTCTGCGGGGCTCTCGGTATGTCAACGGGGTGGCAATGAAACATGGGGAGATCTCGCACGGCATGTTCCCTGGCTACCCGATTCATTCCATCACCAACGGAGTGCACGCGGTCACGTGGACTGCTCCGTCGTTCCAGAAGCTCTTCGATGCCCATCTGCCGGACTGGCGTCGCGATCAACTCTCGCTGCGCTATGCCCTGAGCATACCCACCTCGGACATCTGGGCGGCCCATGTGGAAGCCAAACGCAAGTTGGTCGAGCATGTGAATAGGGAATCGAACGCGGGATTCGATCGGGAGGTGTTGACGATCGGATTCGCCCGCCGGTTTGCCGCCTACAAGCGCGCAGGTCTGATCTTTCAGGATCTCGATCTGCTTAAGAAGATTGCACGTGGGGCAGGGCCGATCCAGATCGTCTTTGCCGGCAAGGCGCACCCGCGCGACCGCGAGGGCAAGGATCTGATCGCACATATCCACGAAATGCGTGATGCGCTGCAGGGTGCGATCGCGGTGTCGTATCTGACCAATTACGACATGGAGGTGGCCAAGATGCTCTGTGCCGGTACAGATCTGTGGCTCAATACCCCATTGCCGCCACTGGAGGCATCGGGGACGAGCGGGATGAAGGCGGCGATGAATGGGGTTCCCAGCTTGAGTGTACTCGACGGTTGGTGGATCGAGGGCCACCTTGAAGGCGTGACCGGCTGGTCGATCGGCGATCGGGTGGAATCCTGCCTGGAGTCTCATCCTGGGATGGATGCCTGCCATGCGACGGAGCTCTATAGAAAACTGGAGGAGAAGGTCTTGCCCTGTTTTTATAAGGAGCATGAGCGGTTTGTCGAAATCATGCGGCATGCGATCGCCATGAACGGAGCGTTTTTCAATACGCAGCGCATGGTGGCCCAGTACCTCCACAATGCCTATCGATTGAGCCCAGTGCCTATGCCGCAGAGCCATGGATCGACATGAGAGGTATTGTGAGTTTGCACGGTTTCCACCGCAGCACGAGCAGAATGCTGAACAAGTCCGCCAGTGGCGTTCTCTCATCGCTCAGAGGCTCACTCTTCCGTTCACCAAGACCTATTGTGAGGGCGAACGGCCCCACGAAGTGCGGTCCGTACCTCCTCGGCTCTTCGCTCGCTGCGGCCTTGCCTGGGACAAGGCGCGTCTCGGCGCGCCAGGGTTGGGCGGGTGAGAAGTCTGGTCTTTTTGAGCATCCCGCGAGTTGTTCCTGTGTCAACACCACGCGTAAGAACACAGCGGGCTTTGAAGGTCAACTGAGTTTTCCGCAGCCTGCTAGATCCCGATTGATCGAACATATACTATTTTGGATTATTCATGAACGGTTCTGCTGTTATCAGGGATGTTCGGGCGAGAGGCACGGGCCCATAAGATTGGCTGGGAGCGGAACAGCTCGTGTTGAAGGAGATGAATGAAGTCAGGGAGTGAGCAGACCTCAGCGATCTTGCCGACATCCTCGTTGCAGCGGCTGATCGATCTGTTGCAGGCCAAGGGCCATCGCGTCGTCGCTCCCACGCTGCGCGATGGCGCAGTGGTGTGGGACGCGATCCGGCAGTCCGCAGACCTCCCAGTTGGATGGCGCGATGTGCAGAAACCTGGACGCTATCGGCTGGAAAATACCGATTCAGCCCAGGTCTTTGGTATTGTGCATGGGCCGCAATCGCTCAAGCCTTTCGCCTTTGCTCCGCGCGAGCCGCTGCTCCAGATCGAACGAACCAAGAAGGGATTCTCCGCTCGTACGACGTTTCCTCAACATGAGAACATTGCCATCCTAGGTGCGCGCGCCTGTGACCTCGCTGGGCTGGCCATCCAGGACCATATTTTTCTAAAAGACACCCATCGTGATCCCTACTATGAGGTCCGCCGCGCAGGACTCTTTCTGATCGCGGTCAATTGCACGAGGTCGCTTGCCACCTGTTTTTGCGCGTCGATGGAGACCGGACCCCGGGCCAAGAGCGGCTTCGATCTGGCGCTGACCGAGTTGGATGAGGGGTTTCTTGTGGAGGCAGAGAGCGCCGCGGGCCAAGAGATGGTGTGCGCCCTGTCGCTCGCACCAGCTTCGACGATGCAGGTTCATGAGACCGGACAGCAAATCGAGGCCTGCGCGGGCAGCCAAGTCAGACGGCTGGATCGGTCGCTACTGCCGCAATCCCTCTACGACGCGCATGAGCATTCGCGCTGGGAGACGTGGGGGCGCGCTGTCTGGCCTGCGGGAACCGCACGATGGTCTGCCCGACCTGCTTCTGTCATACCATTGAGGAGACACCGGACCTCGCACACCAACGCAGCGAGCACAGCAGATTATGGGATTCCTGTTTCACGCAGGATCACGGTTATATTCACGGCAAGAATTTCCGTTCGACGATCAAGGATCGGTACCGCATGTGGCCGACACACAAACTGGCTTCATGGATCGATCAATTCGGCACCTCCGGCTGTGTCGGCTGCGGGCGTTGTATCACATGGTGTCCGGTTGGCATCGACCTCACGGAAGAGCTGCCGGCCTTGCTGAAGTCTTCGACTCAGGCCAAGGAGAGGCCGAGCCAAACATGACGCCCTTCTCACAGGCCTTCGAAAATGCCACGGCGAACCCCTATCTGATCCAGGCGGGCCGCTTGATGCCGCACAGGGCAACGATGTGATAATTGTGACCGGTGGGCTCGGATGTGCCCCGGTAGTCGGCGCGATTGAATACATCTTCTGTCGGCGGAACCAGTACGGAGCTGTAAAAATTCTGCATGGATTCAAGACGCCGCACGATCTGCTCTTTC
>JBDTPK010000268.1:0-4715 GCA_039932735.1 Nitrospirota bacterium | reverse complement strand
GCCTCCGGGGACTCGCCGGAATTTTTTTGGCTGGGTGATCGCGGCGGTCGCCGGATTCATCGGACTCAGCATGGCGGTTCCGGCCGGTCATGCCCCGTATCGCCTCATGAGCAGGGGGCGAGGCGTCGAAGTCGAACCATTCCAGCGAGAGGAGAGCGCACATGAATTCCAACCCCATCATCAGTTCTGACGATTCCACGCTGGGTGATCTTACCGCAGTTCGGCAACATTGGCGGTGGGTCCTGGCCTCGGGCATCGCTTTCATCGGTCTTGGCTCCATGGCCTTTGCCTATTCGGTTCTGGTGACACTGGCGTCGGTGTTCGTGGTGGGGTGGGCCCTCGTCTTCGGCGGGCTCTTTCAGGCCATGCATGCCTTCAAGGTCTCTCAGTGGAGTGGGTTTCTCCTGGAACTGCTGCTGGCGATCCTCTATGGGATCGTTGGTCTGGTGATGGTGATGCATTCCGAAGCGGGAGCCATGTCGTTGACACTCTTGATCGGTGCGTTCTTTCTGGTCGGCGGGCTCTTCCGGATATTCGGGGGCACGATGCTGCATCCCCCTGGTCGAGCCTGGTTGCTCGTGAGCGGGGGTATCACCCTGCTCTTGGGTCTGCTGATTTTGATGGAGTGGCCGGCGTCGGGCCTGTGGATCATCGGGACGTTCGTCGCGATCGACATGATCTTCAGTGGTAGCTGGCTCATCATGCTCGCGTTGAATGCCCGCAGCCTTCCACCCTCGGGCACTCACGGACGCCCGATCGTGCAGCCGAGTGCGACCTTTGACACACAGCCGAGTCATCCATGAGCAGGCGCTTGAGAAACAGAGAAGATGTTTCGATGGGGGAGAGCGAACGAGAGAGGGGTGGTCTGTGGTGTCGTCATCCATACCGTCGCTTGAACCTCAGTATTCGAAGCTCGGTCCTGACGCGAAGCACACCGTCACATTCAATTCACTCTAACCGGAGCATCTATGACACATACATTCACGCCTCTGACCGTCGCCATGCTGATCGCCCTCACGCCACTTTCCGGTGTGGCGTTCGCCCAAACGACCAAGACACCCGTCGCACCCACGGCGTCAACGACTCCCTCAGCAGCAGCGGCATCGGTGGCGATCCAGTCGCCCACCGACTGGATCGCCTACGAAGACATGACCTACACCCCGGTGGCTGACGCAGTCAGCCTGCACCTGGCTGCGGCGCGGAAGGCTTTCGAGGCCAAGGACCACAAGAAGGCCGCGGCGGAGATGCGAGCCACAGCCGACGAGCTCAAGAGGCAGGGCGCCCGTGCTGCGAAGGCCGATACAGCCCGCGCCCAGGCGGAGATGACGCTGGCCCATGACACGGCCACGCGCATGGATCTCACGGCCAAGAAGATCACGGCAGCCGCAGCCGCGCTGGAGAGCGGCAAGATCAAAACCCAGGCGGACCTGGACAAGGCCCTCGATAAGGCGGCGCGTGCGGACATGGAGCACCGCTGGCTAGTGACGGACGTGACCACGTGGTACCCGGTGTCCGAGGAACCGCAGCGCCATTTCGGCAGCGCACTCGAAGCCTATGCAAAGAAGGATTACCACGCCGCCGCGACAGAGATCCGCAAAGCCACTAGCTACCTGCGTCTGGAAGCAGGTCGCGCCACCAGCGAAGCCAAGCAAACGCTCGAGACCTCGGTGGCAGAACTCGACACGCTTGCCGCGTCCCTCGAAAAGGAGACGGTCAAAGACGAAAAGACACTGGTGACGGCATTCACCCATTCCAACTACGCACTCTCCTTGGCCCATCACGCCAAGGCGGCTGAATCGTGGACTCGGAAGGAGTACGACAAGGTCGGCTATGAACTCAAGGCAGCCGCACATGGACTGGAAAGCGCGGCGGGGTGGGCTGGGGCGGAAGCGAAGATGGGCGCTACTGCGGCGGTGGCCGACACCAAAACATTGGGCGACAAGCTCGCTTCCGGCGCAATCTGGACGCGGGAGGAAGTGGGCAAGGGCTTCGAGTCGTTGGGTAATGCCATCAACGTCTTGGGCCAGAAGATCGGCGGCAACGAGAAGGCGAAGCCGGTCCATGTGGGGGCGTGAGACGCTCTCGCCTACTCAGTGCTTGGGAGGAGAGGGAGATCATGCAAGACCACCCCCTACACCAGGCTCGCGAGATACGTGCACATCGTGTCTCTAGGCCGCGTCGCTCGACCAGGACGATCGATGCGCCTGTGCCGGAATGTCAGAGACACCCAACGCATTCGCGTGCTCTCGAAAGGAACCGACCCATGCTGCACGCATTCTGGTTCAACTTCATCCACCATCTGTTCAACCCGCAGGTTCGCGGCTGTTGACAAGGAGGTTCTCATGGTACTAATCACCAAAATTGTCGGTCACATGGCTTGCGGTGTCTTGCTGTGCCTGGGCTTGTCCCCTGCTGCGCAAGCCGGTAATGCGGTTTCGGCTGCATCCGAACTGAACGCTGACAAATCTGATCGTAGCCAAGGCGGACACACGAGCGATAAGAGGAAGGACGGCCACTCAATAGCCGGCAAGACGATCAAGGGTACCGTGCTCCGTGTCGAAGGCGATACCGTATTCGTCAAGGGGCAGGACGGTAAAGAGGTGCGTATGCATGTCGACAACACCACCCAGATGGGGAAAGACATCGAGCGAGGTGAACCTATTGAGGCGAAGGTGAACGATCAGAATCACGCGCTGTCGATCCTCTCGGGCCCAGCGGTCACGGATCGCCGAAATGATAAAGAGTAGAGACCGTTCTGACTCTTGTGATCGTCGATCATATAGCGGAGCTTGGACCATATGAATGAAGCTGACTCGGGAAGTTGACCACGGTCCGGTAGAAAAGCGGGATACGGCGGAAGACTTCTACTGAAGAACTTCAATGACGAGGGCTTCAGAAGCGGTCAGGGAGAGGAGATACGGGGAAGACAGCTTCGAAAAGATCGATCCATTTCTGGTGGCCGAACCAGCGCTCGGAGAGGCTAGGTCAACGGCCTGAAAGGAGAGGTTCCCATGCAGCTTGGCATGATCGGTCTTGGACGGATGGGCGCCAATTTGGTGCGGCGCCTGACAAGAGATGGCCACCGGTGCGTCGTCTATGATCGGAACCGCGCCGCCGTCAAAAAAGTCGCGGGCCGGGGCGTACAGGGCACCGCTTCGCTCGACGAATTCATCGCGAAGCTGACCAAGCCGCGCGCGGCCTGGGTGATGGTGCCAGCCGGCGTTACCGGTCATACCGTCGAAGAACTCGCCTCGCGTATGGAGGCCGGCGATATCATTATCGACGGCGGCAACAGCTACTACCGCGACGATCTCGAGCGAGCGAAGAGGCTCAAAAAGAGGGGCATGCACTATGTCGATTGCGGCACCAGCGGCGGGGTATTCGGGCTGGAGCGTGGCTATTGCCTGATGATCGGCGGAGAGAAGGACGTGGTCAAGCACTTGGAGCCGATATTCAAGAGCATCGCGCCGGGGATCAAGTCGGCGCCGCGTACTCCGGGGAGGAGCGGCGCCTCCGTTCCCGCCGAGCAGGGCTATCTGCATTGCGGCCCGGTCGGCGCGGGACACTTCGTCAAGATGGTCCACAACGGCATCGAATACGGCCTGATGGCGGCCTATGCGGAAGGCCTCAACATTCTCAAACACGCCGACGTCGGATTGCGCCGCCGGGAGAAAGACGCCGAGACGACCCCCCTGCGTGACCCGGAGGCCTACCGGTACCAGATCGACGTCGGCCAGGTCGCCGAGGTATGGCGCCGGGGCAGTGTCGTGGCGTCCTGGCTGCTCGACTTGACGGCGGCCGCGCTCGTCAAGGACTCGGAGCTCACGGGGTTTTCTGGGCGAGTGTCGGACTCGGGCGAGGGACGCTGGACGACGCTGGCCGCGGTCGACGAGGGTGTGCCGGCGCCGGTGATCAGCGCGGCGCTCTTCGGACGGTTTGAGTCCCGGGGCGAGGCCGACTACGCCGATCGGCTCCTCTCTGCCATGCGGAAGGAGTTTGGCGGGCATGATGAGAAAAAGAAAGGACGCTGAGATGGGCCTGCGCAAGGGCGACCCGAAGAGATCCGACGCGCTGGTGCTCTTTGGCGTGACGGGGGATCTTGCCCACAAGATGACCTTACCGGCGCTCTATGCGATGACCAAGCGCGGGGTCCTCAACGTACCGGTAGTCGGTGTCGCCGCTCCGAAGTGGAGCCTGGCGCAATTGCGCAGACATGCGGCGGATAGCATTAAGCAGGCCGGAAAGATCGATGACCAGGACGCCTTTGACCACCTGCTTTCCCTTCTCCAGTATGTGAGCGGCGATTACAACGACTCTGGTACGTTCCGCGCGCTCAAGCAGGCTCTGGGCGATGCCAAGCGCCCGGCGCATTACCTGGCTATCCCTCCCTCGCTCTTCGCGGCGGTCATCCAGGGGCTCGGCGCCGCGGGCCTGGCCAAGGATGCGCGCGTTATCGTCGAAAAGCCGTTCGGACGCGATCTGGCCACGGCGCGGAAGCTCAACTTCATTGCGCAGTCGGTGTTTCCGGAAGATTCGATTTTCCGTATCGACCACTACCTCGGGAAAGAGGCGATCATGAATATCCTCTATTTTCGCTTTGCCAATTCGTTCCTGGAGCCGATCTGGAACCGCGACTGCGTGGCCAGCGTGCAGATTACGTTGTGCGAGGATTTCGGCGTGAAGGGTCGCGGGGCATTTTACGAAAGTGCCGGATG
>JBDTPK010000267.1:0-4730 GCA_039932735.1 Nitrospirota bacterium | reverse complement strand
ACCGGGTGGGCGCGTCGAAAGGCGACCATGCCCCGGGCAAAGCGGTAAATGTCGCTATGCTGCTCCAGATAATCCCAGTCAAACCAGCTTGTCTTGTTGTCCTGGCACCAGGCGTTGTTACTCCCGCGTTGCGTACGCCGGAATTCGTCGCCCCCGAGTAGCATCGGCACGCCACGCGAGATGAATAGAGTCACTAGAAAGTTCTTGATCTGGCGTTTCCGAACTTCCTCAATTCCCGCATCTTCCGTTTCGCCTTCAACACCATAGTTATCGCTGAAGTTGGCGTTCGTCCCATCATTGTTGTTCTCGCCGTTGGCTTCATTGTGCTTGTAGCGATAACTCACCAGATCGTTCAGAGTAAATCCATCGTGGCAGGTGATGAAGTTGATGCTGCACTCCGGACCCTTACCGGATTGAGTGTAAATGTCGGCACTGCCGCAGATGCGGTTGGCGAATAAACCGAGCATCCCGTCATCGCCGCGCCAGAAACGCCGGACGTCATCCCGGAAACGGCCATTCCATTCGGCCCAGCGGCGCCCAGAAAAACTCCCCACTTGGTAAGCGCCGGCTGCATCCCACGCCTCGGCGATGAGCTTAATGTCTATGAGAATCGGGTCCTCCGCGATCCGTTCGAGCAGAGGGGCATCGGCCATGAGCCTGCCGCTTTCGTCGCGCCCGAGTACGGACGCCAGGTCAAAGCGAAATCCGTCGACGTGCATCTCGGTGACCCAATATCGTAGGGCGGCCAGAATGTGGTCGCGTACCACCGGGTGGTTTGCGTTGACAGTGTTGCCTGTGCCGGTCTCGTTCCGGTAATAGCGTTTGGCCCCGGAAAGCATGTAGAAGATTTCGTTATCCATCCCGCGGAAACAGAGGGTCGGTCCTAGTTCATCTCCTTCGGCCGTGTGATTGAAGACGACGTCAAGAATCAACTCGATGTTCGCGCGGTGAAGGGCCTGAACCATTTCCTTAAATTCGGTGACTTGTTCTCCCGGACCCAGCCGACTGCTGTAGGAAGCTTTGACTGCGAAAAACACTACCGGGTCGTATCCCCAGTAATTCCTGAGTGGCTTACCGTTTTGCCGAGGGAAGCGATTCTCATTGAATTCCTGCACCGGCATGAGCTCGACGGCGGTGATCCCGAGATCTTTCAGATAGGGAAGTTTTTCGATGAGCCCTCGATACGTTCCGGAGTAACGTGCACTCGAGTTTGGGTTCAGGGTGAAGCCGCGAACGTGCGTTTCATAGATGATCGTCTTCCACCACGGATGCTTTGGCAATTGATCGTCAGCCCAGTCAAACGGCTCCACCATGAACACGGACTTCGGCATGGCCGCCGCATTGTTCTCTGGTGAACGGGTCAGATCTCGCTCAGGTGAGGACGGATCGTATCCGGTGGTCTTCCCGAAATCCCAATTGGCCGACCGGGATATCGCGGCGGCGAACGGATCCAGCAGAAGCTTCGAAAAATTGAAACGCTGGCCTGCGGCGGGCGACCAGGGGCCATCCACGCGGTAAGCATATAGTTGACCTTGCTGCAGTCCATCAACCTCCACGTGCCACACGTCACCAGTCCGGTTATGTGTTGGATCGAGGTCTATCCGTTCCGAGGGAATCTCGTCCTCGGAGTGTTCGAAGAACTCAATGCGAACGCGCGTTGCATGGCGGCTAAAAAGCGCGAAATTAACTCCATTTCCCCGGGAACAAATACCCAGAGGTAAGGGCGAACCAACGCGAACGCCGAGGGGGTCTCTCACCGGCGCTGCCTCGCCGCTGGCGCTGTCGCAGACTGGAGTGGATTGGAGAGGAACCGCTGCGCCGCTGTATTATCCAGGGCCGGAGCCACATCGGTTCCGAAAGGGAGGCATTTGCCGGGCACCCGCTTGGCCTTCCGCGTCAGTTCTCCCAGCGGTTGAAAATTTGGCGCGGACATCATGTTTTCGGTACATCGCCATCGCCAATTACCTTTGGCGCGCCCAGGCACGTTCATCCGCGCTTCACTCCCCAGGTTCAGTAGATCCTGCAAGGGCGCGACCGCCAGTGCGGCTACTGATGACCACGCGAGTCCAATCAACGCGAGAGCCACTTCAGCACTCTCGCCGGCTGCTCGATCCAGGCACCGCCACAAGTTCTGCCGCTGAACATCGGGCAACTCTTCATACCATTCGCGAGTCGTTGCATTGTCGTGAGTGCCGGTATAAACCACCGTGTTGCGGGCGAAGTTGTGCGGAAGATGAGGATTGTCTTCATGGCCGTCGAAGGCGAATTGCAGTACACGAGTCCCGGGCGCCTGAAATCTGTCACGCAATGCTTCGACTTCGGACGTAACCAGACCCAGATCTTCCGCCAGAAACGGCAAGCTTCCGAGACTCGCTTCCACTGCGTGGAGAAAGCTCGCGCCTGGCCCCGCGATCCATTTCCCGGACCGGGCTGTTGGTGAACCAGCCGGGATGTGCCACGTGGCCACGAACCCGCGGAAGTGATCGAGACGGATCAAATCCACGTGCAGCAGGAGAGAACGAAGCCGGTCGATAGACCAAAGATAACCAGTCGAACGCATTGCATCCCAGTTGTACACGGGGTTACCCCACATTTGTCCCTCTGCGCTGAAATAATCGGGAGGGACGCCGGCGACGAAGCGTGGTCGCCGGGATGCGTCCAACAGGAAAAGTTCCGGATTCGCCCAAACGTCGCTCGATTCGGGCGAAACAAAAAAAGCCAGATCGCCGATCAGCCTTACACCCTTGGAGTGGGCGTATTCCTTAAGTTTTTCGGCTTGGCGGAACAGTAGGAATTGCGCAAACCGGACCTGATCCATTTGAATCGCCAACTCCCGCCTCGCCACATTCAAGGCGGTGCGATCGCGCTGCACCAGTGGCGTCGGCCAATCAAGATAGGACGCGCCGCGATAGCGGCCTCTTAACGCACGGAAGAGGGCATAATCGTCCAGCCAGCTTGCATGTTGCGCGCCGAACTCTTCGAAAGCCACACGCAAATCTTTACGCCGGGGTCCAAAGTTTGCCCACGCTCGTTCGAGTAGCCGCTCTTTGAAAGGAACAACCGAGTCGTAGTCCACAGCGCTCGATCCGAAATGAGATTTACAGTCGAGTGCGTCCAGCAGTTCGTCCGCGATCAGTGCGTCAGGACTGAGCAGCAGGTCATTGCCGGCAAACGACGATAGTGGTTGATAGGGCGAGTTCCCATAACCGGTCGGGCCGAGCGGGAGCGCCTGCCACCATTGCTGGCCAGCCTCATGAAGGCGATCGACCCACGAATATGCGGATGGACCCAAATCGCCGATTCCGTAATTTGAAGGTAACGACGTGACATGCAACAGCATTCCGGAAGCGCGGTATTCCTCTGGAAAAGGTGGAAAGCCGGGCTTCTGCCTCATGGGCGCTGCCAGAGGATTTGCCCGGCTTCGAGCGGAACAGCCGCACCCGAGAAGCGCGGTATTACGCGAACCGTGTAGTCACCGGCGGCGCGCCCGATGGGCACATGACAGGAATAAATACATTCGGCCATGTTATCGCCACCCGGCCGTTTCATTTCCTGCAACATCGGAGCGCTCCCGTCGATTCCCTCTGCATAAAGCTGAACTTCTACAGCATTGGGGTCGAGTTTACCGTTGCAGACCTGAACCTTAAAAGAAAGATGCTCTCCGTCGCTTTCTACTTTGACTTCGCCGAAGCGCAGCGTGTGCCACTGCTCGGCCAGCGCCTGCCGCCAGTCAATGACCTGCTTGCCTGCCGCGCCTTTATCTGCGGCGCGCTGCCGGTAAGCTGCTGCCGAAGGGATGTAGTGTTTCTCAACGTATTCGCAGACGGCGCGATTCGCCGAAAAGCGCGGGGTCAGGTTCGCCATACTTTCGCGCATTCGGGCAACCCAGGAGATGGGAATGCCATTCTGGCCGCGGTCATAAAATTCCGGGATCACCTCGCGTTCGAGCAAACTATACATCGCCTCTGCTTCGGCCGCGTCCCAGGCCGGGTCGGCGCCATGCTCTTTGCCGTCTCCCAGCGCCCATCCGACTTCTGGCGTGTAGGCTTCGGCCCACCAGCCATCCAACTCCGACAGATTGATGCCGCCGTTGACGAGAACCTTCATGCCGCTAGTACCGCAAGCCTCCCAGGGACGTCGCGGCGTGTTGATCCACACGTCCACCCCTTGCACCAGGTGCTCCGTCAAAAGCATGTCGTAATCGCTGAGAAAAACCGCGTGGGGACGCACTTCGGGTTGGCGTATGAAACGCACCCATTTCTGGATCAGATCCTGCCCCGCCCGATCCGCCGGATGTGCTTTTCCGGCAATTATGAGTTGCACGGGATGTTGCGGATTGGTCAAAATGCGAAGCAACCGCTCCGGATCATGCAGCAGCAGATCCGGTCTCTTGTAGGACGCAAAGCGCCGCGCGAAGCCCAACGTCAGTGTGTTGGGATCGAAGAGACGTCTGGCCTCTTCAACCTCCCCGGAAGGCGCGCCGGAAGCGGTCAGTTGCTGGGACAGTCGTTTGCGGGCATATTCCACGAGTGTATTGTTCGCGTCGCACCGAAATTGCCAAAATTTTGCGTCCGATACGCGACGGATGTCCTTGTCGAGGTTTTCTACGGAGCCGAGCCACCGAGCTTTTCCGCAAGCCTCGGTCCACAGGCTGTCGGAGGGGGCCGAGTCCCACGTCGGCATGTGAACTCCATTGGTTACATATCCGACCGGAACTTCCTCTTCCGGCC
>JBDTPK010000266.1:0-4757 GCA_039932735.1 Nitrospirota bacterium | reverse complement strand
CAACGACATTCCCCTGCGGCTGGGAGCGAATGCGATTCCGATCACGATCAAGACCCAGGACGGCGTAACTGTCACCAAGAACGTCACGATTTCCAAGGTAGCGGGCGGTGGCATCCATGTCACTGCAGACCAAACCTATGGCCTGCAAAGCGCTGAGGTGACCTTTAGAATTGCCGGCACTGAAAATTTGCAAGGCACTATCGAATTTGATTTGAACGGTGATGGCGCGCCTGATTTCTCGGGTTCGGCGAGCGAAACCTTCCGGACATTCACGTTCTCAGCGCCAGGTTATTTCCGCACGCGCGTCATAGTCCGAGATATCGATAGTGTTGAGGTGTATCGCACTTACATAGTGATCTATACATTTAGTCCTAACGACCAATATCAGCTGCTTCTAAATGTATTCGAGACTATGAAGGAGCGCCTTAAGAATGGAAGGATAGACGAAGCTTGCACGGCGCTTTCTGAAATTGCGGCGCAGAAGTATCGAAGGGTTTTCGTTGCGCTGGGCGCGAACTTGCCTAACGCGGTGGACGGTTTGGGTGTCTTCCGCGCGTCGACTATGAGCTTGCCGACTTCTGAATTTGTTCTCTCGCAGGAGAACACGCCTGGTAAACACACCGCGTACTTTCTAAACTTCATCAGAGGCCATGATGGCATCTGGAGAATCCATGGAATGTGAGGATTTGGACATGTCGATCAAACGGACTCTTTCATGTTTCGTGCGTGTGGGAGGGAAGCTGTGCGTCGCCATTTGCGTCCAGGCCTCCCTGGCGGCTGCACCGAATCTCGAGTCGGGGCTTACGGTGGTTGATCACACTACGGGAAAGCCAATAGAGAAGGCGTTTGTGGTTTATATCTGGGACCATAGGCCACCGGCCTCGTTTCACTCGGCGCCGGCCATCTGTAATCGCGTCGAAGCCATCCCCACAGACGTGAACGGCGTCGCGAAGATGCCCCAGATAAAAGGCCTCCCCGCGGCCCGGTTGCACTCGGTATACAAGGAAGGTTTGGACGGCGTTAGTTCAAAAGGTGGGATCTACAGGATGAGCGCTTCGAAGGAGTCGCCTGCCGCGCGTTTCACTTTGATTGTGACTCAATCGGAAATGCATTGCTCGTCGGAAGCAACAAAGAACCTTGTTGAGTACTACCGGGCAGTCCATAAGGAAGCCGAGGCGTTGGCAAACACTCCCTTTGAGAAGGATCTCGTGAGGGGACTGTCTGCGCAAATAGCGGGTCTCGATGCTAAGGCGGCAGGCCCTGCGAAGCGCGCGGAGGAAAGAAAATGAGGCAACACCGCTTCCTCTTTGCGCTCTGTCTTTTGGGAGGGGGGATTCCGTGGAGTTTTGCCTATGAGATAGGTACTCACAGCGCAGTGACTGTGGACGCCTACGCGCGCTCGGTAGTTTCAAGTCCGGCGTTGTGGGAGCGGCTTGGAATACACGCCTACATGTATCCGCCCGAATCGTTTCTGCGCCCTTTCGGGGTTAACTTTCTGGAAATGGGCAATTCGCTCGTTGTTAGAAACGGTTTCAACGAGTACGACGTTTACAACATGGTTACCCGAGACCCCTTCAATCGCCTGACCGACTCGATGAAGGTTCCTGGGTGGCTAGTCAGAGGAGTGATTCGCGAAGACGATCACCCGAGGGTCGATATCAAGAACAACGACGATCCTCAACCTTTGATGATTCGAGTAGTAAACCATTTCTTCGATCCTGCGAATAATTCGCCGGCGACGTTCTCTGGAGTTGCCGGTGGACTGCCGCTTGGGAAACGGAGCCCGGATTGGGCCTTGGGCGTTGTTGACGCGTTTGCCGCGACGCCACAAGAGGACGTGAGCAGAAAGAATCACTATTCCGTTGCAGATGCGCGCGAAGCGCTATGGCGAGCCATGACCCTGAAAGATCGTAATTTTCAGACGATCGAGCCCGCTCCAGGAATGAATAATGAGAACACTCGACGCGCTTACTGGGCGACTATGTTCCGTGCTCTCGGGAATGTGATTCACCTTGTTCAAGACAAAGCTCAGCCTCAGCACGCACGAAATGAGCCCCACTCAGAGGTTGGATCGACCTCGATCGAGGGAGATTTCACGGGCCACATGAGCTACACGGAGTACTACACCGAGGCGCGAACACTCCGACAGTCCAGTTTTAAGTCGGCGGATGGAGTTACCTATTCGCTAGGCGTTCGTCCCAGCCCTATCGTCTTGGATGGATATACAAAGGTCCCGGAAATGCGACGCATGGCGGAGTATTTCTCCACTAGCCTGTCCTCTAACGTCGCTCCAGGATACGGTCTCGCGGATTACTCCAATCGAGGATTTTTGACGCAAATGAAGAACATTGGCAACACGGACTTGAGCCGCCCGTCGCCGAGTGTTACTAGCTATGTTGAGTGCGAACAGCCGGCGTTGGATTGGCAAGGAGACCTATACGTCGACACCAATCTCACTGTTGAAATGTTCTGCGGCGACGTCGAAGACCAGTTCGATCCGTCCAAGCGCGCGGTAAATGTTCCGATGGGTCAGAAGAGTATGTGGGCCGCTCATCTCGGAGAACTTTCGATCCCCACGGAATATGACTTGAATCGCCAGATAGTCCACGCGCAAGCAGACCTTCTTCTACCGCGCGCGGTTGCCTACTCCGTCGGGACTCTAAATCACTTCTTTAGGGGTGTTATAGAGGTTAAGCGACCTAGAGCGGGGCTATATGCTGTCCGCGATCACGCCACAGTCCCAGTTGGAACGGGGACGGGAAGCAACGTGGGCTTTGACAAAATTCGCGTAAGGCTAAGGAATGCTTCGGCCCCAATCTCGCCGCCCAATACTTCGGATGGCACACAAGAGATGGGAGCGGGAAAACTCGTGGCGGTCCTGACTTACCATCGAAATCAGTGCTACAACGCGGACCTCACGAACCAAGCACCTGGAAACCCTGCGGCTTTGTACGACGCCTGCCGAGGTGCGGCCGAGGAAATCACCGTTTCTGACTACAAAGACATCACGTCATTGTCATCGTCCTCTTTTACTGAGGACATGGAGTTTTCATTTCCAGATCCCCTCCCCATAAATGCGACGGACATCAGATTGCATATGGTATTTCGAGGGCGCCTCGGGAGCGAGGTAGAAGCAATTGCAGTAGGCGTACAAGATCTTTCGGAGCCAACGTACCTGTCTTTCATGAATTCTCAAGACTACATATGGATAGGTGGGGCGTTTTACACAAGATCCCAGGTGGCAACTACACCGGCCCTTCTAGATCTCGTTGCGGACCAGTCTTGCGTGCAGAATAACCAGTTGCTGAACGGCTGCCTGGAATCGCCTAGCTCCTCCGCAGTGAGCATTACGCTGACTGGGGAGGGGGAAACCACAAAGTTCTCGATGGACTCTTTGCCACTTCGCGAGCATTTCCGCGTGGCGTATTTGACGGATGTCGGCACGGATACGTTTAAGATTTCTGGCGATTGCATGCTGTCTGATCAAACTCTGGGCTACCCAAGTTTTGTGCAGCAGCTAAACCTCGTTACTTTTAATAACACCGAGAAATTCTTCGATTCTTATGAGCCTTTGAGGGGAGTGCAGGGGTACTCTGCGTATACATGCGTACTCAGAGGGGGAACTCAGTCTCCACCCGCGAAAGCTCCGGCAGGAATGGGCAACGTGCCCAACGTGCGACCCACCCCCTTGACTACGGTTAAGTGGGGTGGCGCCTAAAGGGGTAGCATTCCCGCAGAAAGTTCATTGTGTGAAGGTGACGTCTTCCCAGGAAAGTTTGGCAATTTAAAGCGGGAGAAGGTCACTTCTGAACCCCAGACCGTGGAGAGACCTCAGCCGCTGCGGTGAGGCCTACATCACCGGCTGGACCTGGGCCCCTGATTTCCCGACCACTGCGGGCGCCTTCGATAGCGCGGGTGACGATGACTCCATCATGGGGTTCGTCTCGAAGCTGAACCCGGCGGGCTCGGCGCTGATGTATTCCACCTACGTCACCGGGACCGTCCTCGATCCCGATGCGGGTAACGGGTGGACCGTGCAGGTCTCGCAACCCGCGGCCATCGCACTCGATTCCACCGGGCACGCGTACATCGCGGGCACCACCCTGGCGCTCGACTACCCGGTGACGCCGGGCAGCTGGTACACGAACCTGGAGGACGTGGGCGCAGGCCCCGGCTTCCTCACCAAACTCAACAGCGACGGCAGCGAACTGGTCTACTCGACCTACGTGCCGGCCAGTGACCTGACGGCCATTGCGGTGGACGCCGCCAACAACGCCTACGTCACGGGTCAAGGCAGGCTGTGGAAGCTCAACCCCACGGGCACGGCATTGGTCTATCCGTCGACCGTCGTGATCGCGAGCCTCGGGCGGACCGCGATGGGCGTGGCAGCAGACGCCGCGGGCAATGCCTACGTCGTCGGCGCGGACAGGGTCAACATCGGGGCCACGGCCGGCGCCTTCCAGGCGACGAAGCCCAGTTCCACCAGCTGGTCTTCCGCCTTCCTGATCAAGGTGAATCCGGCGGGCACCGCAAAGACCTGGGCCACATGGCTCGGCACCACGCAGACGAGCAACGCCTACGCCGTGACCCTGGATAACGCCGGAAGCATCTACGTCACCGGCAGTGCCGACGGCGGCAGCATCCCCAACCACACCGGCGCATTTGGCTTCTTCACCCAGTCCTCGGTGCATCCGAACGACCAGTTCGCCTTCGTGGCAAAGGTGGCGCCAGACGGCAGCCACCTCGACTACTACTCG
>JBDTPK010000265.1:0-4780 GCA_039932735.1 Nitrospirota bacterium | reverse complement strand
CATGAGATCGAACGGCTGTTCCGCCGGCTCAAGGGATTTCGACGCCTCTTCTCGCGGTGTGAAACACTCGATGTCATGTTCGTCGCATTCATCAATTTCGCGTTGATCGTCGAGGGCCTGCGTTAGTGTTACCAGGCCCTAGTGTGGTGATTCATGCTGTTCTTGTCTTATCCAGGGCGATCCTGGCCCGATTCACTTTCACCAGGATCCCCTGTGCGGTCTTGGTCCACACCAACGGTTTCGGCGTGGCATTGCGCTGGTTTTCTACGCATCAATCGCCCCAATCAGTTCCGGGACGCTGCGGAACACGCCGCGACGAATCTGTTTGGCTGCCAGGTCACCAAAGACGCGTTCCACCGGATTGAGTCACGAGCGACTCGTCGGGGTGAAATGCATGTGAACGTGCGGGTGGCGCGTGAGCCATCGCTGAACCGTGGTGTTTGTGCGTGGCGTAGTTGTCGGCGAGCAGGTGGAGATGAGGTTGCCCTCGGCGACATTGAGGGCGGCAAAGAGCGTGGTGATGCCATGGCGCTTGTCGTCGTAGGTCATCGTGCCGCACCGGCCCTTCTTCATGGGTAAGCCGGGGAGTCGATTTCAGACCGGGGTCAACTACGCTGCCTTTCTGGCCGGTGGTCCATTGACCTCTGCGCCGCCGAGCGTGGGGTACCATCGATCGACAATGCTTCTCAATTCGCCATTGAGCACTCGCGTCCGTACTTGTAAGAGGTTGTGCGCTCCTTTTCACTCCACCGCATGTGCTGCTTCTTCACCGGGCGTTTGCTCATCACCTGGTTCACGGCGGATTCGACGAAGGCCGTCGTGATTCGTTCCCCGTGGCGATACCGATCCCCATAGTTTGGTATGAGGCCCGCGTCACCCTCGATATAGGTCGTCGGGCTCAACGACCAAGTGCACCATGTTGGAGAGAACATGTTGCAGGGGAAAAATCCCCACGCCGTGGAGTAGTGAAGCGCGCACGAGGATCCCCACGCCCCTGGAGAGGGGCCTCCACCCGGCGGCTCCCGTGCCGACGCGGCCCCTACGCGCGCCCACGCCGGCACGGTCACACCGCGCGTAGCGCACCGCCTGCCAACCAGGACCCACCTTGGGGGATCCTGTCAGGCGCGACCTGAACGCGGGCAACGCGCCCGAGCAGATTGCTGGCATACGGGCGGGCGTGAATTCCCCAACGCCGACAGGGCGGGTGTCTCACGACACCCCCGACACCGCGCTCTACGCCAGGCCGCGGGGCAAAGGCCGGCGGGGCCAGATCCCCGAGAGGGTCAGCATGCATGACCGTCCGCCTGCAGTGGAAGCGCGGCGGGGGCCTGGGCCCGGGGAGGGCGATCTCATCAAGGGGGCCCAGAACCGCGCGGCCGTCGCGACCAGGGTGGAGCGCACCCTCGTGTGCACGGGAGGGTTCAGGATGGGCGACGCCCGGGCAGCATCGGCGTTGTGTGGCTTCAGCCATGGGCTCCCTCGGATTGAGACGCAAAACCGTCTGTCGCTGACGTACGATCAGGGCCGGGACATGGCGGCGCATCACCGGCGGACTGCAGCCACCGGGGGGACGGGATACTTCACCGATCCGCACCGGCCCTGGCAGCGGGGAATTCACGAGACCATCAACGGCCTGTTCAGGCGGTACCTCCCCACGGGCCGCGACGTGAGCGGCTTCACCCAGGAAGCGCTGGATGCGATGGCCTGGACACTGCACACCCGACCACGTCAGTCGCTGGCCTTCAGGGGTCCCGCAGAGTGGTTCACCCCGGACGCGTGCGAGTTCAGGCAGCATCATGCTGCGCTTGTTGCACTTGGAACTGGAGCCCGCCTGTTGCATCGGGTATTTCGCGAGACGAGAACGTGTTTTCTGCCACTGAAATCGGTGTCCTCGCCAGAAATCCGAATGTCGCTGCCGTCATAAAATACATTTTGGGAGCCTGTTGCTCAAACTCTTGATCGAGCTGTTTGGTACCCAGCCCGGGCTTCGAGGTGCGCCACGCCGAGCCTTTTCTTGCTGAGGCCGTGAGGGCGTGTGGCCTTCGAGAGGATCATCCCTCTGTCCTCTTTCCGCGACCCCAGCCACACCGCTGTCCGTCGCGGCCTCGGCGCCCGCAGCGCCTTGCGCTGTTTCCAGTCCTTGTTCGTGGCAATCAACCACTCGGGCCCTGCCGGATCCGCCGCCGTCAGGTTGGCCTCGCTGCAATAGCCGGCAGCGGCCAGGGCCGTCCCGACCGCTTGCGGATACGCGATGGCCTTGAGATTCGCCGGTGCCTGTTCCAGCATCGGGTGCCATTGCTTGATGTCATTCTCCTCCTGCGTCACCTCGGCCGCCACGATGATCTGGTCCTCCGTCACCACCGCTTGGGCGGTATCGCCTTGGACCTACCCGGCCTGCGTCTTCATGATGCGACTGTCCGGATCCGTCACATTCGCCTTGGCGTCGCGGTCCGCAGCCGCCTCGGGCGCCTTGGGGTTGCGGCCTCGCTTCTTCTGCCCAGTGGCGGCCTCTTCGGCCTGCCGCGTCTCGATCTTGGCCTGCGGTGGCTCCGTGGCCGTCGTCGCCTCCTGCGTCAACCGCTCCTGGCACGCCTGCAACCGGGCCAGCCGGCTCTTCCGATCCCGCACGACTTCGGGCAACGCGTCGCCGCACCGCTCCGGCCCATACCGCCGATCCTCAGCCGCATCCGTGGCCTGGGCCTCGGTCAGCATCCGCGAGCCCTCTGCTGTGATCGTCTCGACCGTCCGATTCGACGCCAGGGCCGCGTGGGCCTGGATCTTCGTTCCGTCCAGCGCCACCCCCCCCGACCTTCACCAGGCCCGCCTCCGCACAGAGCCGCAGCACCTGCGTGAAGACTGTGGCCAGTTCGGTCTCGGGGGTTGCCGGAACCGGGCGATGGTCGTGTGGTCGGGGCTCTGATTGGCCGTGATCACCCGAACGGCCACCTCCCGCTGGCACCGCCGCTCGATCCATCGACTCGACCGCGCCCCCAGGCAATACGCAGAGAGCAACAGCGTCACCATCATGGCCGGCGCGTACGCCGCCGGGCCCCAGCCATCCGCCCGATAGGTCCGCTCAATGGCTGGCAGGTGCATCTGGGCCACTGCGTCCAGGAGCAACCAGGCCAGGTCGCCTTCCGGCAGCCAGTCCTGC
This sequence comes from Nitrospirota bacterium, assembly GCA_039932735.1. Taxonomy (GTDB): domain Bacteria; phylum Nitrospirota; class Nitrospiria; order Nitrospirales; family Nitrospiraceae; genus Palsa-1315. The sequence goes on along the minus strand of JBDTPK010000265.1, from coordinate 1,626 downwards.
AACGCGGGAGGCAGCAGAGAGAGTTGCTCGCGCTCACCCGGCACAAAATGGTAGCCCCTCGTATCCCCTCCAGGAAGGCCTGGAGGCCTATGATGCATATTACTACTTAGGTGTCAATGGGTTTGTGCAACAGATTCTTGGGTTATTACAAAAGGTGTGTGGAGAGTAAGCAGGCCAACATCAACTTTGGATTTATATGTGGCTAACGCCTTACGCCTACCCCAGCTAACCCGAGCAGGGCAGTACATACGTGGCGATGAAATACAACTAGGTGAACCCACTTGAATGAAAGGCGCTGAGGTGAGACAATGAACGCATGGGCCTCAAGGATATTCGTCGATTGGAAACAACGGGGCGGCAGAGCAGGAGGTGGGAATGACGGTGCCATATAATGGCGGCGCTCGGAATGCGGGCCCGCTGGGGTTTTCTTCCGGGGGCATTGGAGGGCGAGTTCCCGGGCCGATGGGTCGCACCCTGTGGCAAAAACAGTCAATTGCGCCGGCAGGAGCCACAGCAACAAAAGCGCTGACGGTCACGGTGATGCCTCCGCCATCGAAGACATCCACCGTGATGGAAGCGCGCATGGTCTCGTGGGATCTCTTCAAGGGCGAACCCGCGACGACCGACGTGAGGCAGGGCGAACTGGCAACCTGTCCGATCGCGTCAATTCTGGCGGCGCTCGCTCACACTGCATGGGGACAGAAGCACATCAAGAGTATGGTGAAGGAGCACAAGACCACCGCCGGGGTCACGACGACGCTTGCTACTGATGTCGTGAAGGAATTGGCGAGAAAACTGGATGACGATCCCGATTACCGGAAACCGAGCAGCAAGATCATCTCGGACCGCTACTTCATTGTAACTCTCGGCGGCAAATCGATCGATGTGAGCGACGTGTTCTATACCGCCTATACGGATGGGACCAGCTTGAACCCGATCTATATGCAGGCGAGGCCACCTGCTTCGCCTGAGAAGGCACGGGAAGCACTCTGGCCAGCCGTCATCGAAAAAGCCTATGCCGTGCAAGTTGGCAGCTACGAAAAACTCGACGACTATGGCCCGACCGGCACCACCCTTGATGTCTACTGGACGACCATCCTCGGCTTGGGCCCGCAAACCATTGCGGTGACCGACGCCACTGCGCTCTCGACGATCAGCAGCGCGGCAGCAAAGGCATCCCAATCTCCCACCGTTGGTGCCTCGAAAAAGACCGCGACGAAAGTCTCCGATACGCATGGCTTTGCGGTGATGGGCATCCAAGGATCACAGGTCGAGCTATACGATGCGTGGGGAAAGACCGTCAAGATCTCGCTCGAAGATTTCCGGAGCAACTTCGACCTCATGTTGCGAAAACCCTAGCCCAAGAAGATAAAAAGAGGCATTCCACTTTATCTTGTCGGTGTGAGATGTCATATGGGGTCAGGTCGCAATACGGTTAGTGTAACTGTTTCTTTGCCAGCGAATACCATTTCTGGTTTGACAGCGGGAGCGGCGGGACAAGAGCTGGATGGAACACCTGATGCTGATGGAGGGGCAGGGTTCGATTGTGGCTGGCATAGGGCGTGTTTCGGCGTTTGACCATCCGTGGGTTCGCTGTGCCACGACTGCTGACGCACCCCAGCGCGG
>JBDTPK010000264.1:0-4789 GCA_039932735.1 Nitrospirota bacterium | reverse complement strand
CCCTGCACTAGGAGTCTGTCCGACATAGACCATTCTACCACGGCGAATGATCCGCAACCATCTGCGTCGTGCTCGGCCATGAAAACTCCTCAACGTACTCCAGTGTATACGCCTCTGGTTTTCTCGGGCCAGCGGCCTCGCATCTGGCCGCTTCTCCTTCGCTTCGTCACGAAGGCTATGTCAGACAGGCTCCTAGTCAGAGAAAACCCGCCGATGTCGGACGCCACAGGACGATCACGATGCGTGGGAGGAGACTGAGGCTCTCCGCAGCACATTGCGGGCTATTCGGCAAAGGAGAAGATCCGACGAGGTGACCGTTGCGATACGGAACTATTCTCCGAGGTGGGGAGGCTTCCTGAATCCCGACGAGAGAAGGATGGGGAACACCCCCCCCACAGTCGGATACCAAGATCTCAGTGATTCTTTCAGTGATTTTTGCGGTTGTCGGCTGATCGTTCTTCCGCAGAAGAATCGCGGGCGAAATATGCCGCAGCTTGAGCGCGCCGAGTCACTTTCATCTTTTGAAAGATGAATCGGATGTAGTTCTTCACGGTCTTATCGCTGAGTTCGAGCGATACGCCGATCTCCTTATTCGTTTTCCCCTCGGCAACGAGGGCGAGAACACGCTGTTGCTGGGCGGAGAGGGCCGCCCGTTTGGGCTTGGATTCCTCTTCCTTCTGCAACCGCATGCGGGTCAAGATAGGCTGCGTGATGGCCGTATCGAGGATAGACTGACCCTGAGCGACGGCTTGAATGGCTTGCAACAACCCCGCGGCATTCACATGTTTCATCAGATAGCCGGATGCCCCTCCCAAAACCGCAGCCAGCACCGCCTCATCGTCTTCATAGGAGGATAGAAAGAGCACACGCGTATCAGGGCAGGAATCTCTGATGGCACGACACGCGGCCACTCCACTACTGCCGCCAGAGAAGCGGACGTCCATCAAGACCATATCCGGTTTAAGGTGGCAGGATTTGATGACAGCATCCGTGGCGGTCGCCGCTTCGCCGACCACCTTGATCGCGTCCTGACGACTCAGCAACGTGTGCAATCCCACACGAACGACTTCATGATCGTCGACGATCAGCACGCTGATTGGTTTCGTCGTAGATCTGCTCAGGCGACTTCTCCTTCTTAAAAATTGTCCCATGCAGGGAGAACAAGGTCGGCCATCCGTGTCTTCATACGGCAAGTTCGCATCGGCCTGCAAATTCTTTTGGATCGGGTGAGACTGATACGCAATAGCGCGTTCAACGGTGTGTATCCGTACAATGAAACGCCTTCGGCCTACACTTTGGATGCCTTCGCACCGCTCATGATCATACGTCTCATTGGCTCGTACTTCAATACGTCTAACCGGCTCTATGCGCCGGGGGAAATACCGACATGAGTAAGAATTGATTCCTTCCATAAGCACTGACATATTACAGCTTACGTATATATAGACTTATCCTCACACATATGAGCCTCGGATAGACTGTCCCGCCTGGCGACGCTCTAGCAGGACGCTGAAACAGTCCACCAGTGGCGCTCTCTCATCGCTCAGAGGCAAGGTACCGAAGCGTACTCCTCGCCATTTCGCTCGCTGCGGCCTTGCTTGGGACAAGGCGCGTCCATGGGTAAAGAGGCTGTCTTGGCAGACTCTGGACGGGCAAGCAAAGTAGTCGCCAGGGGCAGACGGTGAGTTGTCTGGCCATTATGAGCATCCTGAGGTAATGTGGCGGAAGCAGCTTTCGGTGAGATTTCAGCGATATCTTATGAGTACACCAAGTTTCCCCGCACCCTGCCATCGGACTGCGCGGAAAGACGCTCTTCGTCCGTCATTCAGGCGGCCATGTCTGAATGTGGCGATTTGACGGTCGTGGATCGATTCGAATTTAAATAGGAGCACGTTTACCAAATAGCACATGGCTAATAGGGAATATCTTTCAATCGAGCACGGGAACCATCTCGTCCATTATGAACCGTCCATGCGGGGATATCGCTGAGTTCATACTGACCTACCGGTCATCAAATGTCTTCGACTTCTCATTTCTCGCTTCACGCTCGGATTAAGATTCCAAGCCTTTCGACCGACAAGAGCAGTGACACCAACCGGCATGAAAGGGCGACAGCAACATGGACACAGCCATACCACGCCCAGACCACGTGGATATGCCGGAGCAGGTCGAACAGGCCTTAGTCGAACGGATCGATAAGGATCGGATCGACCTCCCCGTGCTTCCACAGGTCGCAGGTCGGGTCATGGCCCTGGCCAGTGACCCATCTGCGGATGCGGCTCGGCTGTCCGCCCTCATCCACCAGGACCAGGCATTGGCGGCACATGTCTTACGAATCGCCAACTCGCCCGCCTACATGCCTCGAACTCCTATTGTTTCGCTCCAACACGCCGTCGCCATGCTCGGCGTCAGTCAGTTATCGGAAATCGCTGTCGCGATCTCCTTGAAGAGCGGGGCCGTGACGATTCCTGGATACGAAGCCTACATGCAGCAGCTCTGGCGCCACGCGCTGGCCAGCGGGGCCTACGCCAAAGAAATCGCGCGCCTGCGCCGGTACAATGTGGAAAGCGCCTACCTCTGTGGGCTCCTGCATGCGGTTGGGAAACCGGTCGTGCTCAAGACCGTCACAACTATTGCCGCTGACATCCATATCCCGCTCGATCCCATCGCAATCACCGCCTTCCTCGACGGCTATCATTCTCGCGTGGGAAGCTTGATCGCAAGTGAATGGGAATTGCCTCCACAGGTGGCTGAGGCTATCGGCTATTATTGGGCCTACGAGCACGCGCCTTCACATCGGCAGGAAGCGATGATAACCTGCCTGGCAGACCGGCTTGCGACCTACCTGCTCATTCCCGATTTCTTCGATGACAGAACGTTTCGCGAGCACAGTGTCTTTGCCGATCTCAATCTCTACCCCAACGATATTGAAGCCTTGCTCAGCCTCAAAGAGAAAGTACTCAATCTTGTGGACACGATGGCACAATGAGTACTGTGATTCACTATGACATTCTAGTAATCGGGAGCGGTCCAGCCGGACAGAAGGCTGCCATCCAAGGCGCCAAAGCTGGCAAACACGTGGCAATGATCGAACGCGAGATGGGCGTTGGGGGCGGCTGTGTGTACCGGGGAACGATTCCGAGCAAAACGCTTCGAGAGAGTGCGCTGCAAGCAGACCGGATGACACGGTCTTTGGTTACGCCGAACGGACCAGTCCCTTCGAGCATTATGGTCTCTACGCTGATGCGCCGCTTGGACGAGGTCGTCACATCGCATGGCAAGTATATGAAGAACCAACTGACGCGCAATGGCGTCACCTTGTTCCACGGCCGAGCCCAATTCCTTTCCGATAGCCTGATAGAAATACTGACGGTCGACGGCATGAAACAAACCCTCACCGCCGACACGATCGTCATCGCCACAGGATCCCGGCCTCGCGCGCCGATCGACATCCCGATCGACCATGAGCATATTCTCGACAGCGATTCCATTCTCTCAATGATCTACTTGCCACGCTCCCTGACTGTATTGGGCGGCGGCATCATTGCATTGGAATATGCGTCGATTTTTGCCTCGCTCGGCGTGCAGGTCACTATCATCGATCGAGCCGATCGTCCCCTGAAATTTTTCGATGCGGAACTCGTGCGCATGTTTGTGCAGAGCTTCGAGCAGAAAGGCGGTCGCTATTGCGGGGGACAGTCCGTCAGACACGTCCGGTGGGACGGAATCTCCCAGGTAACGACGACGCTTCAGAACGGGCAGGTGTTCACAAGCGATAAGATGCTTGTGGCCTTAGGGCGGCAGGCCAATCTCGAGGAACTCAACCTCAGCGCGACTGGATTGACCGTCACCGAAAAAGGCACGTTGGCGGTCAACGAACATTGCCAAACAGCGATTCCCCACATTTACGGCATCGGCGACCTGATCGGTCCTCCCGGTCTGGCATCCTCTGCCATGGAGCAAGGCCGGCGCGCCATGTGCCACGCCCTCGGCCTCCCGGAAGGACAATCAGCCAATACCATTCCGGTCGGGATTTATACCATCCCCGAGATGTCCAGCATCGGACTCGATGAAACGGAGGCTCGGAAACTATATCGAGAGGTCATGATCGGCCGAGCGAAGTTCGACGAAATCGCCCGCGGCCAGATCTCTGACATTCGCAACGGCTTACTGAAGATGGTGGCCGACCCCACAGGCGAATACCTCCTTGGAGTCCAGATTGTCGGGGAAGGGGCGACGGAACTGATTCATCTCGGCCAGATGGCGCTTCAGCATGCGGCTACGGTCGACTCATTTGTTGAGAGCATCTTTAACTTCCCGACACTGGCTGAGACCTATCGTGTCGCAGCGCTCGATATCGTGGGACAGCGTCAAAAGCGTCTGGCCGCGACCGCGGCATAGCCATTCATCACCACACCCAACCTGCTCGACCGCACGTTCCATCATTGTTTTCTCAGGATGGCGCAATCGACGACAACCCGCATCCTTCTTGTGTCCTCCTGTCACGCCAGACTCGCTCCTACTGGCCGCTCTCGCGATGTGCTTGAAGAGATACGCGCGAAGAAATCACGATTCTCTCCAAGTCTCCCCAAGGACGTTCCTCGTCATATTTCGATCTTATCCCCTCTCCCCATTTGGGGCTGTAATCCCAACATGAAAATGTCCGCTTGCACTACGATAGAAATGTCCTCTTCGTTGCGAGACTGTCGGCCCTCACAAGGGCCAGATGGTCAGTGTGCTAGGCTCGAAAAAGTGGACGCCTTCCACCTATGCCCAGAGGGCTGGCGGG
>JBDTPK010000263.1:0-4793 GCA_039932735.1 Nitrospirota bacterium | reverse complement strand
CTTCCAAATTTAGCTAAACATCGGATGCTATGGGCGGCACGCCACCTGTCTTTGGCATAAGGAGAGCCAAGCATTCGCCAAACCAGTCCGCCCGCGATCGCCTGCATATCATCTTCAGGATAAAGACCTTCCGCCCACGCTCCATCGACAACATTGTCTGCAAGTCTAGCGGCTTCACTGCCAAGCAATCGTTTGAGAGCGATCTGACTCTGACCGTCATCCGCTTCAGGGCCAATGAATGACGCAAATGCAAGCCAGACAGCACCCGAGACAGAGCTGTCCGGGCGTGCTAATACTTTGATGAGCTCAAGAACAAGTTCGGCGATAGGTACGCCTGTCAGATCGGATATCTCCTTAAGCTGAGAACCGGAAATCCTGCCGTCGTCTATGAGATCATCGACGTGAAGCTGAGTGAGCGGAATGGCTTCGTTCTTGAGAACCTGGTCAAGCGAAGCCGACGATGTTACCCAGCTGTCCTTGCACTCCTTGAGTTCTGCGAGTTTCCCGTACAGGTTAAAATGCTCTTGAGCACATAAATTCCTGACGTATTGCGCACGATCCTTGAACGGCACCTTGGCGCGTAGGGAAGCCCAAAAGGCGCCTTTCAAATCCCAGCTATGCTGAAGCTCGTTGAGCGCTTTGATCGCTTCCGCAAGGGAAACCTGATCCGTGGGGTCTGTAGCCGTGGCAACAGCTTTGAGTTTGGCGCGGTTGCCACGGTCCAGGTCGTTTGCGCGCTTGCGCGTCCCTACGTCTGGACTGCTTCTATAATTCATGTGATCATTGGTCGTATCACGCACTTTGGCAAAGTGCTTGTGTGCGGCGGAAAGGTAAGCCGTCGTCTCGGATGAGCTACCGAATGTTTCTTCTGCAAGCGAGGCCAGCACCTTAACAGCCGAATCACTAGGGATATCCGTATTGTCATCCTCGAACTGCTTAATGAGTTCTAAAATAATTTCAGGCCTGGTTGTGCCGCCCTTGTCTTGGATGGCTTTTGCGAATTCCTTTGTGCCGCACACGTAGTACTCGGCCGGATTGGCCAGGCGATTAAGCGCCAAAGCGAGTTCTGGTTCGATCTTCCCATCATCCACAAGGCCTATCAGATAGGGTAGCAACGTATTGCTCAAATGAATCTTCGAACGGTCCTCCCAACGGCAGAGCTTTGCCAGGCCTCTCGGACCTGCGGCTTTGGACAAACCTCTTGCGAACGCGCCCCAGAAAAACTTCTCGGGCTCCCCACCCATATTGAGCTCACAAATATTCATCAGAGTGTGGAAGTCACGCTCATCAAGTTCATTGCCTTTCATAGTTGAGGCAAATAGAAGAAGCCAATTCGTGAACTCGTAATCGCCCGATCCGATGGCATCCATTTGCTCAAGGCCGTCTCGAAAATATGCCGAAGCATCATCAATGCTTGCCGGTAATATGGCTCGGCCGAGATTGGCAAAAAGAGACGCTCGATCTGTCACATCATGCTCGGCTTCTATGAGGGTTCTCGCCTGCTGCGCCTGCTCGCCTGCCAGAACTTGCAGCAGCTGTCTCTGTGACAGAATCGAAACGATCTGAATAAGTGTATGCGCACTGACATTCTGGTCGTGCACACTAGTGAGGAAGCGCTTCACGGATGAGGGTTTCAGTTCGCTGCGAGCCCAAAGGGCGAAGAGAGCGGTTTCAAGACCCAGCATGTGAAATAGATTGTCAATTTCCTGTGTCCGGTATGTATCACGACTCTTGCGCGTGTCTTCCCAGACCTTGAGCAATTTGATAAACGCATCGTCGACGCGTCGTGGAGAAGCAGCCAGAAAGTCTGTAAGTGCTTGGGTTAGAGCGAGGAGAGGCTGCAACCGCTGCTCAATAAAGCGCTCGGCCTCTTGTTTCTCATCGTAGCTGAGCATACGTGGGTCTTTTTTTGCCCCATGCTCGTCATGTTCCCTGGAAAGATATTCGGGGAGTTTCTCTTTCACCCTGTCCCGGAATCCCTTATCCACCAGGTCATTGTTGATGCTGGAGCAGATCGGAATGAGTTCTCTAGGAAGAACATCCTTTTCATGCAACTTTCTGCTCGTTGCTGCAGCGACAAGAGCCGTCCTGAATACGAACGGAAAAACATCATTGTGATAGAAGTTAGAGCGAAACGACCAGATGCCAGGGCACTGGTGGGGCGCACACAGGGAGATTGCCAGCGCTTGATCAACCAGACCTAGCGACAGGGCAAGGACTGATGCTTTCCGCAACCCATCTTGGAGTTGGCATGTGCGCTGGCGCTGATAAGATTCCGACAGTTGTAATTTCGTGACCTTCTTACAGGCATGTGAGAGCTTGACGATAAGGTCTTTCCCCGTGCGTTTTTGGAGTTTCTGAAAAGACAACGCTGCCGTCAAAGGACCTACATCTGTGAGGGCACTTACGAATTTAGAGAGTTTCCGTGGCGATAGGGACCGCAGTGATGTCGCGAGCTGAAAGTAGTCGAATATGAATTCGCAGGTCTCGTATGCATACCAATCCTGCCATCCTTTCAGGAACCCGACAGCGTTATCGGTACGACCTTCGCAAATGAGAAAGAACGGTATCGCGGCAATGTCAGCCCGTTCCGGGTGTGCGTGATCCATTCTGTCCTCGCGATCCGTGCGTCGATAGTGATTAATCCATTCGTCAGCTGCAAAGGCATGGCGGGTTGCATCTTCGGATGCACCGGATAGGGAATTGGCGATCACGAGTCTTGCATGGCGCGTACCCGGCCAACCGGTCCGTATTTCAAAAAGCCGGCGCTTCGCATCTACATCCTGCGCCGCTACTACAAGGTCGGGATAATCTAGGATGTAATCCGCTCCGCGCTGATCGACGGCTGCAATGGTTGAGAGTTCCAGCAGAAGCTGAACGAGACGGTTATGATTACGCTTGATCGCCGCATGGAGAACAGCGGCCTTGATCCGCGCATAGCGGATATTGCGCTTCCCTACCGTACTCGTAATCTGTACCGGCATGCGGTCGTCAAAAGCGAGCTGGAAAAGCTTCTCGCCATCATCGAGACTATGCAGGAGACTGGGAAGCGCGCGGGCAGCGTACACAGAGGCGTCCTGGCGGGTTAACAGGTTCGCCGCGACACGGCGCAGTGCACCTTCGGAGGAACCATAGCGGTTGCGGACAAGCGTTTCGGTTGGCTCATCCCGAAACATTAATCCCTGGTTCGTTCGTTCCAGCAACGGCCTCAGGTCAGCGGCAAAGCTCTCAATCGCACTTAACGGCATCCCATGAGCGCCTGCATATTCGTCAATCGGCACAGGAGGTGGCAGCACAGCAAGGCCTGCTAAGAACGCGTTGATGTCTTCTTGCTTATACCCACGCCCAAGCGCCGCTACCAGGGTATCCGAAATTCTCTGCTGAATGAGGTCATCCAACTCGACCGCTTTATCGATCTCGGATTCATCAAGAACGCCACGGCCACTATTAACGAGATACTCCAATACGCGAGGATTTCCCCCTGAGCGGGCTTGGGCGACATTGATTTCCACTTGTGAAACAGTTTTCATCCGTGAACGCAGGTAGGCGGCGGTTTCATTGATACCGAATGGAAGAAGTTCAAACTCCTGATAACGTGCATTTGTAGATGGCTTGCGCTCGGTTCGGCAGGAAACTATCAGCTTTAGGCCAGGAATAGGGTTGTGATGAAGACTCTCCAAAAAGAGAACAGGGAACGACTCTTCACTCCGTTCACGTGCAAACAATTCAGCATTGTCTATCGCATCGATAAATAGCGCGAGTTCTCGTCCCCGTGCCACCGTTTCGAGGGTGCTTATGCATTGCACCAGCCGCCGCCGAAATGTTTTCAGCAGAGAGGTGAGATCTGTACCGTCAGGCAAAATCGGATCGCATAGTCCGCGAAAGGCGAGCGTATTCGCAATATGCACGAGCCCCTTATTCGGCAGATGCCTTGCGTCCTCGGGTGAGCGATAGGCTCCGCCGCCAAAGCAATCGAAAAAGACAACCTCGCTGTGATCGAGGACAGCGCTCGCAAGACTGTCCATGAAGACGGTTTTCCCGACACCGCCAGCCGCGTGAATAAGGAGTGGCGTTGAAAGGATCCGAACTTGGGCGATAGCATTGGCTAACTGTTCACGCTCAACAACCGTCCCCACATCCGGGATCGCAGGCCGGCAAGGCAAGAGGTCTTGGGCGTCACCAATACCAAGGGCAGCGAGAATATCTGTCCGGGTGATAAGGTTCTGGTTTGTTCCAGCATGGCCGGCTTTGTCACGAACCATCTGCCTTATCTTGCCAAGGCGAGCGTCCGCGATCGGATCTCTGGTCGCGGACCAATCGACGATCAAGCCCGCCAGTTCATCCTTAGTAACGGGTAGACTGCCCGAAAGCCCAATAAATTTACACTTTGCAGCAAACGCCGCGAGGAGCTTGCCATTAAGACCTGAAGCCGTTTTAAACTGCTCAGCTTGTTTTTCAATCTCGCCTGTTCGTGGCAATCCATTTGCGAGAGCTTTTATTGCCTGGAGTAGCGGCTTATAGATTGGCCGATTTGTGATCAGCTCAAAATCAAGCTTGGCTTGAACGGCCTGTTCGCCATATTTTTTCTTGTAATCACGGTAAGTTTTTGAAAATTTTTCGATCGTTTGCTTCGCCTGGCTTGCCCTAAAGTCGGTATCCTTATTGGCCACTGAATATTTGAACTGAACGAGAGTGGTGTGCGAAGCATGTTCAAAGGTTGGACGGCGGCCGTAATAGAGTGTGATATCGGCGATGTCTACGGTCGCAGTTGAGGCCCTACGTTGATCAGGGGG
>JBDTPK010000262.1:0-4793 GCA_039932735.1 Nitrospirota bacterium | reverse complement strand
GCTCACGCAACAGTGTCTGGCACAGAAGTTCAAGGGCTGCTAAGTCGGATCTACCTAACTGCGGCGCTCAAACTTCCTGACCGGCGTGGACGCTGGCAGTTCGACATTCCATGATTTTTAGAATACTGAAAAGTGACTTAGTTAACTAATGATTCGTTTCACAGCGTAACTCATTCCGACGCTGTTCGCGTCAAGCCCACGGATCGATCGATCCTCAGCTATTCCGATAAAGGAACTCGGTAGTAATTTCCTTGCTTAGCAGATATTCGTTCACTTGCGATTCCGTGCCGCTCGGTAAAACAAGCTTGATAAGGATGGTTTCGTTTTCAAACCCTTTCTCCTGTTCACGCCAAATGGTCTCCATATCTACCCTCAGGTCCATCTGAGCAAAATAAATCGCCTGCTGATTCTTTGCCCTTTGGTTCAAGATCTGGTGCTGTGGATGGAACATCAACGGGACACCCAGTGCCTTGCCAGCATTTCCCTCTTCATGCATCTTCTCCAGAATGGATCCAACTGGGACCACCTGTAACGTCTTGCCAGTCGCGGTCGAGTCACAGATATAAACAGCCCCGTCTCCCGCTCTATTTTCGTTGGCGAAATATAGTGCAACATCCGACGACTTCGTCCAATCCAGAATATTGGTTCCTTTTAAACAAAAAGGACCATCCTGCCCTTCATCAGGATGTTGTTGAACTCGCTTCATAAATTCGAACCACGGATCGATGTCGCCTGACTTTTCTAGTTCCTTAAGGGCAGCCGATGGGGTAGCCAAGATCCCGAACTTAAAAAGGAATAGATTTAGAAGAGCTAAATGCAGATTGACCGAACCAACCAGACGCGTCGAAAAGCGATGATGTTCTTTAAGACCGAACACCACCACCTTACAAGACCTGACAAACGTCGAATCTAACAGCCATTCACTTTTTCGATGTCCCCGAAAAACAAGCAATCGATCTTCACTATTATATTGCTCCTCAAGATGCCGGAGTTCCCGAAGGAAGTCATCGAATGAGCGAGGGACCCATTCCCGTGTACTCGGATTAACGACGGTGCTAGAACAAGCCGGAACTACGCTTTTCATCGAGCCAGAAACCAAGAAATATTGACCAAGGTTAAATTGCTAAACGGCGCAAAATCCGAAACAAACTCAAGAGAACCAGAAACAAGAACCGACCAAACTTCTGGGAGGCGTTAGAGAAAACCGTTCAATGATATCGAATCGCTCGCTGTGTTACCTTGCTGTATCAGCTTTTCAATCTGTTTTCTGATATCCTTGCTCTCTTCGCCCATTCAGTGCGCCAATCATTAAGCGTATCATCAGCGATTCGACGGAATGTTCTGTTCCAGCAGTTTAAGATCCGAAAAATCCACAAGCCATTGCACAGGACAGCGTTATAGCCCGTGCGGGGAGACGACTGAACGGTTTCTCCCGACATTGATAAAACCAAACCCCATCCAGACATGTGGGCAATTCCTGACACATCACGGTAATAGAATTCATATTCCCACTTAAGATTGGGATGTCTTTCCTTGAGCAGCTCTGCAATGGTCCGCACCCTATCTTCGACACTTGGCAATAAACTAAGAGTACCTGGACCGCGCCCGTGGTGCCGAAGGACAGCGTCCCGATCAGTAAATATTTTCAAAATTTGTTTTGGATTCAGATCTTCACGAAGATGTTGGGCAAAGTGGGCGAGCTTAAGAGTGAATTCGTCTAAGACCATCTGAGCGCGGTCCGGGCTTACCCTCACCCATTCCAATGTAACAAAAGTTTCGTATAGAGACCGCGTTAGAACGAATGCATCATCCCAGAGATAACGAGGGCGGCGGGGGTCTGAAAGAAGTTGTACCGCTTCGAATGTCTTAAGAGATCGTCCAAACGCAATAGCAAGAACATGTTCCCATGTTCCTGCCCAACGAATCCCTCCTTCCTTTTCTAAGGGATCCAATAGCATTGGAATAAGTTTGTCATTCCACAGGCTTTCGTTCGCCTGCCAAACTTGTGCTATTCCAGCTAACTGACTATTTTCGCTGTTCTCATCCACTGCAATGCATCTTCGGAGTCTCTAACCTCTACTGAGCAGCCCTTGAACTGCATATGGTAATCAACAGGAATACTGGGTGTTGGGTCAGTTTGGATTCTTCTTGTTAGGATAAATTTTCTTGAAGTCTTCCTCAAACCCGCATTTGTTACATTGCGCCCTCATGCCTTTCGGCTGAGCTACAGTTAATGGAATTGGCGCTAGAGTCATTTCCATTTCGCCTTTACCGCATCTTGGACATTTTGCGTTTTGGCTCACCATTTCATCTCCCTCGTGTTATTGATCCAACCGCCCCGCTATTTCCTCAATGCTGATAGCCTATATGGCAGATAACGTCTTGTTTCCCAGTTCCTCAATATTGCCAAATACAATGTTTCGTTCCTTCCGAAGCTCCAGCAGAACCTCCCTCTGTGACCATCGCGTAATACCATTTGCGCTGACTACAAGACCTGCCCTGAATGCCGCGTTCATTCGATAAATTTGGATAATCGTCTATTTGTGACAGTCGACCCGTAGTTCTCAAAGAGGACATCAATAAAGTGTGGCGCCAGTCTGGCAATGTTTGTGGATGAACCTGAACTATATACCTCCTTCTGCCTAATAGTTTTGCTGGCTTCAGGAGCCTTGAACTTCTCAAGGTCTACCAGGACGATCTCGAAAAACCGGGGATACTCAAAGGAAGATTCCACCTTTTGCCCGCCCATGACATAGTCTGGGCTGCTACTAACGCTGGTTATGCCAGAATCAACTGAGTATTTGTAGAGCACGGCAACATTCGGAACCTCTTCGGGGAAAACCTTTCGATACCCATGCTCAGCCATTTTCTTCTCAATATGCTCTCTGATAATGCGTTCGGTTATAGGGGAGTGGCCAAGGCTGCCCTCTACTGCGCGCATCGAACGAGCACATTCCGATCGTGCGCGTTCTGCGAGCAAGGAGGGCACCTGGCTACTCCCATCCCATCCCATCCTTCCAAGCTCGCTCGTTATCTCTCAGGGATGGGGGCTGATTGATCTTCCACTGCGCGCGGCTTTCTCACCCGCCCCCCCACTGGCACGCCGAGACGTGCCATTAGCCCTGGCGAGGGCCTTCTGTTTCCCTTTCCGAACCCTCACACCTTTTCGCTCAAGGGAGTTGCCGGACTGTCGTTCACTGCGCGCATCGAACGAAATAAATGTTCCTTCCAAGCGCGCTCGTTATCTCTCAGGGATGGAGGCTGAATGATCTTCCACTGCGCGCGGCTTTCTCACCCGCCCACCCACTGGCACGCCAAGACGTGCCATTAACCCGTGCGAGGGCCTTACAGTTCGACAAACCTCAATTCAAGGGAGTGGCCAAGGCTGCCCTTAACTGCGCGCATCGAACGAGCACTTTTCTCTATCAGTCAACCCATCCAAGCTCGCTTGCTTTTCCCCCAGGGAAGGGCACCCATGTTGGTCTACGTGCGGCCGTCGAACGAGGCCCTTCTTAGGGCGCGCGTTCCGGGAGCACAGGACCAAGGTGGGTGTCCTTCCCATCCTTCTGAATGTGCGCGTTCTGCGAGCAAGAAGGACGGCCTGGCCACTCCCTACCTATTCTCCAGCTTCGCCAACTCCTCAACATAATGCGCGAAGGCCTTCATCCCACCGGAGGCTTGGCCCCAGTCGAAGTATTCGTTCGGCGCATGGTAGCCGTGCTCTGGCAAACTCAATCCCATAAACAGGATCGGCACTTTCCAGGCCTTCTGCATCGTGACCACTGCACCGATGGATCCGCCTTCACGGATGAACGCCGGTTCTTTCCCGAACCCAGCCTTCACCGCCCTCTTCACCGCTTCGACATAGGGTCCCTCAAACAGTCCTTTGAACGGCTGAAGCATCCCTTCCCGCTCGACCTTCACGTGTGGATTGATCTTGGCCACGTGGCGCTTGAGCAACGCAAAGACCTTCTCTGGAGTTTGATTCGGCACCAATCGCATACTCACTTTCAGTTCGCCGTGGCCCGGCACGATCGTTTTCACCCCTGGGCCGTGATAACCGCCGGTGAGGCCATGCACCTCAAACGTCGGCGCGGCCCAGATCCGGCGCATGATCTCGGCGGGATCGTTCGTGCGCAGCGTCTGAAATCCATAGGCCTGCTTGAAGCTCTTGACCTGAAAACCAGACGCGAGGAAGCTCTTGATCTCCGCGTTGGTTGGTTCGGCTACATCTTGATAGAATCCTGGAATCTTCACCTTGCCGGTCTTGGCATCAAGGCAGGCATGGGCCACTTCCATCAGTTCCGCGAGCGGATTCCGCGCGGCGCCTCCGGTCACGCCGGAATGGGCGTCTTTCGTTCCCGTGCAAAGCGAGAGCCGAGCGCCCAGCAGACCACGCAGTCCGTAGGGCATGGCAGGCTTTCCTTTCGCGAGCCAGATGGTATCCGACACCACCACTGAGTCGGGTCGAGGAATCGCCGTTCGGTTCTTCAACCCAGCGGAAAAGTTCGGACTGCCGATTTCTTCTTCAAGCTCCCAGAGAAACCGAACATTGATTGGTACTCCTTGCTCAATCGCATAGCGTGCGCCGAACAGGGCTGACAGGGCAGGACCCTTGTCATCCGTTGCGCCACGGCCGTGATACAACCCGTTCTCGTTCTTGAACGCAAAGGGCGCCTGCGTCCATTCAGGCTCCTGCGCCGGCTGCACATCCATATGGTTGTAGATGGTCACTGTCGGATATTGGGCTCCAGTGACCCAACCGCCGGATACGATTGGATAACCACCGGTCT
>JBDTPK010000261.1:0-4799 GCA_039932735.1 Nitrospirota bacterium | reverse complement strand
TTGACGGCCATGGTGCCAGAGGTTCCCATTGTATGGAAGGTGAGCATGATACCAAGCACGGTACCCAACAAGCCAATATAGGGGGCGTTCGCGGCCACCGTGCCGATGATGACCAGGTGTTTGGTCAACGCCATCTCCAAGCCCAGGCTGTTTGGGTATTGCGCAAGATCAATACGTCGGTAGAAGATCCATCGCTCCACCGCGACGGCCAGGGTCCACACGCTGAGCGCTATGAGGAGTCCAATGACTCCATAATCGACGAGATTTTGTAGCGCATTCATCGGCGAGGTCTCAGTTCCTGAGTCATTCACAGACCGGTTCGCTGCTCGCCTGGACTATTCATGAATAGTCCAGGCGAGAAACCATCGTAATCCTCTATCAATGCCAGATTGTGAAAAAGTCTGTCAATGCTTTCGTGCGATCGGCCTAACCCGCTGGGATGATTAGCCTGTGGATTCCTCCCGCCGAAAGAGCACGGTATGGGTCGCCAGGACTCGGAGCTCCACCGTCGTGCCTGTCTGATAGACGCTCGTGGAACCTTGACTGCTATGGACGATCTGGCCGGAGGGGAGGCAGACTGTGTATAGATTCTCAGAGCCATGGAACTGGCGCGAAAGGATTCGTGACCGGGCGCCTTCCGTGGGGACGAGGTGAATATCGTCCGGACGAATCATGACGACCACGGTGGTGCCGTCCTTGCACTCGATCGTGTCGGGAAACTCTCCCAGTTCTGTCTGGACCATGCCGTGGGACACGGTTCCAGGAATGAAGTCCGCTTGACCGACAAAATCGGCGACGAAGGGCGTGGCCGGCATGTGGTACATCATTTCCGGCGTATCGAACTGTTCCAACCGGCCTTGGTTGAGGACAGCGATCCGATCGGCCATGGCAAAGGCTTCGTCATGATCATGTGTCACAAGCACCGTGGTTGTCTTTGTCCGTCGTAAGAGCTCGTGCACCTCTTGGCGCATCCGGCCAGCCATGTCGGGGTCTAAATTGCTGAACGGCTCGTCGAGCAGCAGCACGACGGGATTCTGGACGAGGGCGCGAGCCAGCGCAACTCGTTGTTGCTGGCCACCCGATAATTCGTGGGGATATCGCCGTTCGAATCCTTCCAGCCCGGTGAGGCGCAGCATCTCCTGGACTCTCGAGGCGCGTTCACTCCTGGCGAGATGATGGAGTCCGAAGGCGATGTTGTCCTGAACGCGCAGGTGAGGAAACAGTGCATACTCTTGAAAGACCATTCCGACATGCCGGCTCTCCGTCGGGATCATCACATCTGGCGACGAGACGAGTTGGCCCGACAAGAATAATTGGCCGGAGCGCACCGATTCGAATCCGGCGATCGCCCGCAGAATCGTTGTCTTTCCACATCCCGAAGGACCAAGTAGGCAGAGAATTTCCCCTTCCCGCGCCGCGAACGAAATTTCCTGGACCGCAGGACGTCCGGTTTCATAGGCGCAGGTGACATGGCGTAGCTCCAAGACCGACGAGGCCGGGGTAAAGAGGTTCGCCTTGAATGTGCCATTTCCAGATGGGTGTGGCACGGTGGAATGGTCTGAAATCACAGAATCATGATCCTTCTTCTACGCGGCTCGCCAATCTTTCGAGACTAACAAGGCCAGCGCCGGGAGACTCAGTAAGACAATGAGCAGCGCGGAGGGGGCGGCGAGCTGATAATACTCCTCGCTTGCTTCCATCCAAACCCGAATGGCCAGAGTGTCGAATCCCACCGGCCGCAACAAGAGCGTCGCAGGTAATTCCTTCATGGTCTGAAGAAATATCAAGACCCAGGCCACCACAAACCCATTCCGAACGAGCGGCAACGTTACCCGGCACCAGGTGTCACGTATTCCAAGGCCCAGCGTGCGCGCCACCTCTTCCAGATTCGGCGACATGTGCTGGAGCGCCGGCTCCAGTGACTGGAGCCCAGCTGGGAGAAAGTGGATCACGTAGGCCACGATGAGAATAAGCACTGAGCCATAAAAAACTGGGGCCAGTTTGGTAAAGAGGACGAGAACGGCTAGTGCCGCAACCGGTCCAGGAAGCACATAGCCGGCATAGGCGGCTTGGAGGCAGCCCAGGTTCAGGAGAGTCGGTCGGCGGCTGGCGAGGTAGGCAAGCGGCAAGCCGATCAATACACCGCCTGTAGCGGCACAGGCAGCCAGGATGCCGCTGTTCCAGACGAATCCAAAGAACCGGCTGTCGACCGTCGCCTGTGCTTCAGGCGATAGGCTCCATTGAATCAAGAGCGAAGCTGGGAGCGCGAAGGCCGCGCCGACGATCAATCCAATATAACCGGTGGCGGCGACGGTGCTGAGCCGGCCATATTGGTGTCGTTGCGGAGCCCGGTAGCGGCCGGTGGTCTGATAAAACCGGCTCCGTTGTCGGAACCACCGTTCCGTGACCAGGAAAATCAGCGCAAGCCCGACCAGCAAGAGGCTCAAGATGCTCGCTGCAGTATTGTCTGACCGTCCGGTCATCTGCTGGAACACGGCATAGGTGAGCGTCTGGTAGCGAAGCAATGACACCGCGCCGAAGTCTGACACGACGTACAAGATGACAAGCGCAACCCCGGCGGCGATCGAGGGACGCATGAGTGGGAGCGTCACGCGCCAGAGGGTCGAGAGACGGGAGGCGCCGCTGGCCCGTGCCACCTCTTCAAACGACACGTTCATGCTGAGAAGCGCGCTTCGGCTGAGGAGATAGACGAAAGGAAACGTATCCAACGCCATCACGAGTGTCGCGCCCCAATAGCTATGGGGAGAAAATATTCTGGCCTCAGGACCGGCCACGAGTTGCCACAGATGTTCGACGGGGCCGCCGAATCCCAGGAGGTAGGAATAGATATAGGCCAGCACGTAGGTCGGCATCGCCAGGGGAAGGACCAAGGCGCCTTCCCACAGTCGGCGACCGGGAAATTCCACGCGTGTGACCAGCCAGGCAGTCGAGACACCCAGGACCAGAGTGATGACCGCCACACTGGCGGCTAATGACACGGTATTGAACAGCAATTCGGGAATACGAGTCGCCCACAAACGGCTCCAGACAGCCGGATCGGCTGAGAGGGCCTGTGCGGTGACATAGCCGAGCGGGAGCAGGATAATTCCAGCGGTCGCCATGGCGACGAGTTGTAGCGGCGAAATAAGTTGGTGGCGGAGGGTACTCACGATGGGCCTCTTCGACGTTACCGGAGACCCACTTGTTCGATCAGGGCGAGCGTTGGCTCGCGCAGTTCGGCGAGTTTGGAAAGGGGAACCAGCGCCGCGCGGAAACTCTTTCGTTCCACAAGCGCCGGGTCTGCCTTCACGTCCTGGTGGAGAGGATATTCCTTATCGAGGTCCGCAAATAACTTCTGTCCCGCTTGTGCGACTAAGAATTCCACGAGCAGCTTGGCGCTGTCGAGGTGCTTGGTGCCCTTGATGACGCCGACGCCGGCGACGTTCATGATCGCCCCCATGCCGCCCTCGTGCTGATCCGGTATCAATACCGCGATCGGCGTGGTTGGTTGCGCGGCCAGATGGCGGTACACATAGTAGTGATTCACAATACCCAGTGCGACTTGCCCCTTAGCGACGGCATCCACGATTTGCGAGCTTTTTTGGTAGACCTGGCTGCCCGCATTGGTTTTGAGCCCTTGCAGGAATTGTCTGGTCTTCTCGTCTCCATGCGTGGCGCGAATCACCGACACACCTGCTTGTAGATACTCGCTGCCGGAATTTGGAATCGCAATCTTATCTTTCCATTTTGGATCGGCAAGGTCGAGGAGCGACTTCACTTGGTCGGGTTTTACCATCGTGGTGTTGTATACCACGACCCAGAATCGTCCGGAAAGTCCCACCCAGGCGTTATCCTGTGCGCGAAACTGTGCCGGGATGGCTCGTTCGACTTCCCGCATATTCAAGGGGTAGAGGAGGCCGGCTGCCCGGGCCAGCTCCAAGCTGCCGGCATCATTGGTGATCAGAAGATCTGCCGGCGTGCGATCACCTTCAGCCTTCAGCCGATTGACCAATTCCGTCGTGCCAGACGACAATAGTTCGATCTGAATGCCCGTATTGGTCGTAAAGGCATCGAGCACCGGCTTAATGAGACGTTCCGAGCGGCCGGAGTATATCGTGAGCGGGTCGGCAGCCGGAGCGGAAGGCACGAACACTCCCGGGACAAACCCGCTGGCGAAGAGAAGCAGGAGACCAGCGAAGACCGTTCTGCGCAATGTGGAGAGGGAGTGGATACATGACATGATAGGGTCCTTGTGGAATTGAAATTGATAAACTATCTCAAAACAATACTAAAAAAAGCCGGTTCGTCAATGACGGCAGCGAGAACAGAGGCCGTAGAGCTCAAGTCGGTGGGTCTTAATGGTAAATCCGTTCCGGGTGGCGACTTCTTCCTGAAGCCGCTCAATTTCCTCGTTTTCAAATTCCACGATCTTCTCGCAGCCGGTGCAGATGAGGTGATCGTGGTGGCCCTTGTGCGAGACATTGTCGTACTTCGTCTGAGAGCCGAAGTGCCGAGCTTGTGCGAGGCCGGCGTCACAGAACAGATTGAGCGTCCGGTAGATGGTCGCGAGCCCAAGATGAGGATCGGCCTTCGCCAGCTGGTGATACATGGCCTCCGCCGTGATGTGCTCTTGCTGGAGAAAGGCGCTCAAAATCATTTCACGTTGGCGGGTGAGCTTGAGCTGATGCTTGCCCAGGTGCTCCTTTAGTGCCGTCATTTCCTTTGCATACTTCGTTGCCATCAGGGCCATCTCCAGTGGAGTCTCATTAAAGACGAAACTGTCCGGCTGGTCAAGGGGT
>JBDTPK010000260.1:0-4800 GCA_039932735.1 Nitrospirota bacterium | reverse complement strand
AGTGACTCACCACAATAGGTAGGGTCAACTTGAGTTAAGTGGATAAGCCACTGTCCTTTACTGTCCCCGGCTGTCCCCAAGTGCCTAATTCCATTCTCCCCCTCATTGCGCTACGCTCCTCATCACGCTGAGCGGATACAGGACTGACCACCTGATCACGATGACAAGCGCACGAGAGGGCACCAGAAGATACATCTGCATACAACAGCTTGAGTTCTAACTCCAAGCGCAACACTGCAGCCCGGCTGGGTGACGGTGTTGCCATGCGAACGAGCTCCGACCGACACATGCGTGCCGAAGGATGTGAAACCTTGCGCCTGGGCCTGGCCCACCGCCATTCATTGCGGGCGAGGGCGTCGGTCGTGCCCCCAGCCCCGTGAGCCGCGAGTCCGCCCGCAACGCGGTGCGAGGACCGTATCGGGCCTGCCCGGCGCACCCCCTGGCGCCGGCGCGAGCTCGTCAGCCGAGGCGGTCGCGCACCCTGCTGGAACCCTGGCGTGGCACTAGATGTGGACGTCGCGGGCGCGGGGAGCGGACCACACGCCCGGTCATCCTGGCCAAGAGGAAGTGGCCTGATGCCACGAGTGCTCGAGCGGGCTTGACCAACACACTCCGCCTTGGGCCCGCCAGGCTGTGGAAAATCCTCACGTATGAGCGAGGCAATGAGAGGGCCGAGCACGAGCCGTTGGCCCAACGACTCGCGATCCAGATCGTCTTGGCCGATCCCGACAGCTCGTGGCCACGCTGGACCCACGAGCACACGAAGGGCCTGCTGCGCCAGGACCTGCCCAAGGGCACGGACGTGTCGGGCTCCACCCAGCACGAGTTGAACGCCATTGCCCCTCGCCTGAACACACGCCCGAGAACATGTCTGGACGTGGCCACGCCCCTGAACGTGTATGCGCAATTGCGCCCTCATGCACCCATTGCACGTGGAACGTGAAACCTCCGAGTATTTACTGGCTCGATTGAGCAATCCAGCGGAAAGAAGCAGGCTGTTCAATGCGTCAGAAACGTATCGATTGCCTGGATGGGGACGCATGTTCCACTACTACCTTCGGACCCCACTCCACATGCGCCTCTCATGCATGTCGTTGACCAGAAGGAAACAAAGGAGTCGGGAATCGTTTTTTGTAACTGTGCCCTGAGGAAACTTACGCTGACTTTCAGATTTTCCTGACGCGTGATTCGAATAGCTGCCGGCAACAATTCAGCATACCCCCGTTTCTGTTGTTGGGGTGCCCATGTGCTCTGACTTCCTGTGAAACAACGAGGCTCGTTGACGACGTCATGACTGGAGGCGGACAATCGGTTTAATCGTGATGCCTTTCTCGCTGTCCTCGGCTGCTTGGTTGATCTGATCAAAGTTGTAGAACTTCACCAGCTTGTCGAACGGGAAGCGTCCCTGGGTGTAGAGCTCCACGAGGCTCGGGATGAAGAGATCCGGAACGCTGTCGCCTTCGATGATGCCGATAATCCGCTTGCCGGTCGTCATCACCCCATTCACATCAAAACTCGCTTCCGTCCCCAATGCCGGCGCTCCTACGATGCCGCAGGTTCCCCGGATCGCCAGCGCGTCGATAGCCTGCCGTAGCACGGTAGTCCGGCCGCTCGATTCGAGCGTGAAATCAACACCGCCCCCGGTGATCTTGCGCACAGCCTCGACGGGATCGGTCTCGCGACTATTTAAGGCATGGGTCGCCCCGAGTTCCATGGCCAGCGCGAGCCGTGACGGCACCACGTCCACTGCGATAATGGTGGCCGCACCGGCTACACGCGCGGCCATCACGGCACTCAAGCCGACAGCTCCTCCTCCGAACGCGGCGAAGCTGGTGCCAGGTCTGACTTTCAGTGCATTCATCACGGCCCCTGCGCCGGTTTGAATACCGCAGCCGAGGGGACCAAGCAATTCCAGCGAGGCATTGTTCGGAACTTTGATCACATTACGTTCATGGGCAAGGGTGAAGGTGCCGAACGACGACTGCCCGAAGAAGTGGTCGTGAACCGATCCCTGCTTGTCGCGCGTGGCAGTACTCTCGTCTTCGCGAGCGCCGCCAAAATTCAGGGCGTAGAAATTCGCGCAGTAGGTCAGGTCGCCGCGTCGGCAGGGTATGCAGTGGCCGCACCACATGTAGGTCAGCACGACATGATCGCCCGCTGCGATTTTTTTGACGTGGCTGCCGACCTGCTCCACGACACCGGCGCCTTCGTGGCCGAGCACGATGGGGAGGGGCACGGTATACAGTTGATCGCGTGCCACCATGTCAGTGTGGCACATGCCGGTCGCGACGATTCGAATCAGTACCTCGTTGAGACGAGGCTCGTCTAAGGTGAGGGTCTCGATCTGAAACGGTCCACCTTTCTTGCGGATCACCGCCGCCTTGATCTCTCGCGTCTGAGTATTCTGCATGGTGCTCATGAGTCCTCTCCCTGCTGTGTAAAACTCCTTGAGACATCCTGGTTTTCTTGACGCGTGAGGAGAGAAATCGCCCACTAATGATCCAGCACGTCCCCGTTTCTGTCCCCCCCAAGATTACGCGTGGCGGAGCGATCGCCTTTGCCCAGTAATTGAAACGAGATATTGTTCAAGCGTAGGTGCAGGGATCGACGCTACGTGAGTCTGGTTTCGCTCACGTAACGACGGTAATCCTCAAAGAGTCTGGTGCGTGCCGTCGCAGAACGGCGGTGTCTTCGTCTGTTTGCACTGGCACAAGGCGACTTCTTTCTTTTCAGTTACTGTAAACTCAACCGGCTCGAATCCGGTTCCTTCATGGGACCCGTCACAGAATGGTTGGTCCCTCGAGCGTCCACATAGACACCAATGGTAGGTTCCTGGGTCTAACGACATCACTGCCGGCTGCTTGGCTGCAATACGTGGCTTCTCCATGAACGGCCCTCCTTGTTAGGTTATAAATATGACGGTTTGACAAGTCCCTTCCTCACAATGCAGGCAGGCCGCTCATCTTTCCAGGCGTCCTCCCATAAGCGAAAGCCACCGAGAAAAGCATGTGAATTGTCGCCGAGGCGGATGTGTTCCGGCAGACGCTTCAGTTTCTTCGCATTACCCCCACCAATCACCACGCTATCGGCTTGCAACGCATCGCGGAGCGCGACAACCACATCTGTGACGTGCCGACGCCATGCCTTCTTGCCGTTTCGCTTGAGCCCACGCAAGCCGACGTAGTCCTCATACGTGCGATTATTCCTGTACCGCAGATGCGCCAGCTCCATCGGCACCAGTACGCCGTCGGTGATCAGCGCGGAGCCCAGACCGGTGCCCAGTCCCAAGAAAAACATGCGTCCGCCTTCATAACCGCCGAGGGCCTGCATCGCGGCGTCATTGATCACCTTGACCGGACAGCCAAACGCTTTGGCGAAGTCGAACTTCATCCATCCATCACTCAGATTTTTTGGCTCAGCAGCCGGTCGCCCGCCAAGCACGGGTCCCGGATATCCCAATGAGATGACATCATAGGACCAATCGGCGGCGAGCCGTTTGACCGCTGCCACCATGTCGGACGCGGTCATGTCGGGGCCTGAAGGGACCTTGCGCGGCTCACGCTTGCCGGTGACAAGAATTTTTACGTTGGTTCCACCCACGTCGATGACCAGCACCTTGGTTGGTCGGTGGGGTGCTATCTCACCGCTCTTCGTTCGACTCGTCGCCATTTTCTCCTTCTCTCTTACATGACCCGACGTCCTTGCTACTTTTCCACGTCGAACCCGTCACTCTTCCACCAACGCCACCCACCCTCAAGCTCCATCACCGGGTAGCCCTTGTTCGCGAACAGGACCGCGGCTGTTGCCGCCAAATGACAGACGTGCGAGTAGCAATAGAGCGCGTTGATCTTGTTTTTGTTGAGACGCGCCTTCACCACCTTGGCGTTGTCCCACTGGTCTTTCGGCAGATTGACTGCGCCAGGGATATGCCCATCCGCATAATCTTCAGCCGCACGCACATCCACGATGTTTACCGGTTCTCCCTGCTTGAACCAACGCTCAAGCTCGACCGGACCGGTCGTAAATGCCATCTTGTCCTGAAAATATTTCTTCGCCTTCGAGGCACTAGGAATCTTGAGCTTGGTCGCCATGGTTCTCCTCCTATTTGACACGTTACCCTTCACACATTTTGAGTCCATCCCCTCCCGCCAGGAGAGTCGACAGATCGTAGTTGAGTAAGTCTCCGATTCGTGTGATCGTCACGTCCGCCGGTGGACACTGAGCCACTACCTGCTGGTCCATGGCATAGTGGCCCTGCCGTGGAAACACGGTCGTGACGCGCGAAGTCCAGATACTTTTCACAGCCGAAAGAATACGAAGTTTGTCGTCGATCAACACGTAATGCTCAGCGGGATAGCGCTGCTCCACGTCGTCCAGCTCTTGTTCCTTGTGAATATAGATCAAGACATTCCCACCAACAGCTTCAAATAATCCGGATCGTTCGACTTTTCTCGGCTGAAAGACTACATCCCCATCGGTCAAGATTATGACAGGCCCCCACTGCTTGACCTGTTGAATCACCTGGAGCACGTTCGGGTACAGCCGGTCGGCGAATGGATAGTTGATGAGAAAATGAGAGACCGTTAACAGGTGCGAATCCCTGGGGTACTCAATTCTATAACGCTGAAGAGCTCCTAAATAATCCGCGTACCCCAGCTCGACTCGCAACTGCTCGAAGATAGCCCAGTATCGTTCCTGACGCTTCTGGCCGACCGCGCATTCAAGATAATGATGCAAGTCCTCGGTCACTCGATCATTGTCCAGCAGCGTGTTATCCACGTCGAAGAGAAAGACCGTCTC
>JBDTPK010000259.1:0-4836 GCA_039932735.1 Nitrospirota bacterium | reverse complement strand
GAGTCGGTCACGAAGGCCGAGGCAGGATAGCGGTTCAGGTCTTCACTGAAAAAGGTCAGTTCGCCATTACTCGGCCACAAGACCTCCATGCCGACATCGGTTCTAATGAGGGTAGAGGCATGGGCCTCTCGTATGCGCTGCCAGCAGGAGTCGTAGACGAGGTCGGAGTCAGCCGGATGGCTTTTGATGCCTTGCGATGCTGCGGCCACGAGGGGATATTGGCAGGCGAAGTCGAGCTGGCCGACTCCAGCCTTGTTTCCTGCCCCCATCGCTTCAGCGTAACGCTGAGCCGTCGTTTCAGCTGTAGTGACGGCCTGCTTCGACTTCTTCGCCGCAGCGGCTGATGCCGATGAGGCATCGATCAGAGTCATCGCAGCGACCATCGACAGGGCTCCAGCGAGGAACAGGGTTCTGGACCAGTCACATGGGAAGGGATGCGGGTACGTCATGTCGGACAGGCTCCTAGTGTAAATGACGAGATGAAGGAGATACTGTACCACGCTGCTTTGAGAACCTGAAATAGGCGGGACAAGAGGCGAACGGCTCTTCACGAACGACATAGGAAGAGCATGACCTGTCTCTATATTATTCGATGACGATCACGGCCCGCATCTCATGACCCGGCATGTCGCATAGGTAGGGAAAGGTTCCGGTACGTGCCGGTGTGAACTGAAATTCAATCAGGCCCTCGGGCGGGATGATCACCCGCTTGAGTCCGTCTGGGCCGAACTCCTGAGCCCCGTTGCCACCCACGTTGAGGTCGGGGCTGAGAAAGAGCTCCTTGGCTACCACGGTATGGAGTTCCGTATCGTGGTTGTGGAAACGTAGCACGGTCTTGCGACCATGATGTAGGTGGATCTGCTGTGGTATGAACATTCGCGAACGGATCTCGACAAGGACCGAGTCCACCTCGGGCTCGGTTGGGAGTGCGTTGGTAGGGCTGGCCAGGATCCAAGCCAGGCAGATGAGCCCGAGCGTTCCTTTCACCGTGCGTGGGCCGCGTCGAGGATCGTGCGGCGCATGTTTATCCGGTCGGCCGAGGTCAATGGTGGGACTGGACGATGTCGGCAGAGCGCGACGGTGTGTTGGAGGGAGGCGATGAAGACTTCGCAATTCGGGCAGGCCCCCAGATGTCGGCGTATTTCTCGGCAAATGTCGGATGGAAGTTCGTCGTCGATAAAGGCAGACAACTGCCGGAGGAGATCCATGCATTGGCCTTGGCCATGCGTATGGCCGTGAGACGATGGGCTGGATGGTTTTTTCTTTGCCGGCGTCTTTCTCGTGGTCATGAGCGCAAGCCTCCAGACTTGTGGTCATCGTGGTGGGTGATGCCGCGAGCACTGAGCTCTCGCCGCACAAACAAGCGTGCTCGATGCAGTCGCGATTTTACGGCGCGCTCATTCACACCCATAATGGTTCCTACTTCTTTGGCACTCAGTCCTTCCATATCGCGGAGCACTAGGGCCATCCGATATTTGGGAGGCAGTTTCTCGATCGCCTGGTCGAGGGCCTGCCGGAGTTCCTTGTTCTGCAATGCTTCTTCTGGGCTGAGCCCCTCCATCGGGATCTGGAGGCGAAACTCTCCTTCGGAAGTCGGGACGAACTCCTCGATCGACAGCTCGTGTTCTGGTTGCCCTTTGCGCTTGCGCCGCATCCGTATGCAGGCCCGTGAGGCGATGGTGTACAGCCAGGTGGAGACCTGCGCCTCGCCGCGAAAATCTTTGAGTCCTCGGTAGGCATTGAGAAAGGTTTCTTGAACAAGATCCTTTGCCGACTCCGTTTCGCCGCATAGGCGATAGGCGTACCGATACATCAGACCGACATGGTCTCGGTACAGCCTATCAAACTTGTCAGACTTCTGCCTGGATGGGCGTTGGGGGGCAATGGCGCGCATGGCTGGGGAGAAGTCTAGGGGCTTGACTGAAGACTGTCAAGCAACTGTCGCCGGATGCTGGGAAAGGCCTTCGGAAGCATTCTTGCTCTGCGCTCACGAACCGTGAACGGTCAGACGTGAAAAGTGATACGTGGAATGGCCGATGGTTCTTCCTTCGAAACCGTTCACGTGTGACGTTTCGCAGCTCACGGAACGCAGGTGCCATTGAGCCGGAGATTAGCGGAGTTTCGAGGGCGCGCGTCGGGACGTGGTCGCATCCATAGGTGTCAGCGTGACGGTCACATGTTCATTGTCGATGTGCACCGTCAACGGTTGCCCTACCTTTACTTGGGGGATTCCGATCTTCGAATTGAGCATCACGATGCCGATCGGGGAGCGGACAAAGACGAAGTTTGACTTGAGCTTGGACACGGTTCCGGAGAGAAGGAGCTGTGCATATGCCCCGGACGGCGGGATCTGGCTGACCTGCAAGTCGAATTGCAGATCGTGCACCCCGATGATGGTATTTGTCTCATCGACTTCAACGGTCAGCCTGTCTCCTTCGCGATGGTTGCGAAGGAGTCCCTCCTGGGTGCCGACTTGAACGACCAGGTCGCCATCAGGCCCCCACCAATGTAATGTTCTCGGTTCACCGCCCCCAGACGTCAGGGGTCCACTGAGGTAGCGATGGACTAATGACCCGTCAGTCCTCTTTCGGATCTCAACGACGACATGCTGTTCGTGTACCCAAAAGCGCACCTCCATCGAAGCTTTGAGATCCTTCAGCGTTGTTTTGGATGTGAGACTCAACAACCCGACCGGAGTCTTGAGGAAGACGATCCCCGGCTTCGTCCGCCATACCGATCCCCGTAGCTCTATGAAGGGATCGATTTCGACTGGTACCACCACGGTAGTAGGAATTGGATCAGGGGTTTCAGCAGTTTGTGGTGCGGGTATTTCTACCGGTGCAGGGGTTGGGTCAGGGGTTTCAGCGGCTGGGGGCGGGAGCGTTTCGTCTGGCACAGATGGCTCCTCGGCATGAATGGGGCCAAGGAAGGTGAGGACGATCATTCCGGCGCAGAGGGTCTCGATCACACCTCGCTGTAGTTTGCGAAGAGAGGGATCACAGCCCCCGCTGACCTGTGCGCGATTGTGAACCATAGGGAGTTAAGTCTCTGTCTGTGCGGAATGCATCATCAGGTTGAGCGAATAACATGGCGCCTGTGGGGAGTCAAGGCAAAACGCCATCACGAGGTGACCCGGAAGGTCTATCGTTACGAAGTTGCGTCACTGATGAGCGCCTGCACGTCGGCCGTTGGGTAGAGATGCCGTGAATCTTGGGTGGCGGATGTAATGGAGAACAGAGGCGTGAGCGTCACGATGACACGGACCTCACGGTTCGATGAACTAGGCACCCCGAACCCTGTGAGCAGAAGGAGTGGTGTGACCATATGGCAGATGCGGCGTATTTCGAATCGTGCCCAGCCCTGCGTCTCGGTTCGATGTCGGAGCTGTGCGAGTATGTCGAGGCAGCACTCCGTGAGGATCGACGGCATGGATTCAGGCGTCAGCTGCGGCCAGCGCTCATGGGATGCACCAAACAATGCCATCAGGGCACGGGCTGGTGCATTCATGTGCAGGATGCGAGCGGATGAGGAAAACACGATCATGTCCGACTCGGGAGAAGGGAGGAAAGGTTGTGGTCTCGTTGGGTCGGTTCTGCAGCGACGATTGTGAAACAGATAGCCTTTCGGAGGAATGATATTAGGACAGCGCAATAGTTGCACCGGAGCGACAGGTGTAGGAAGCGCGATTATCCCCCGTATGGCGACCATCACGTGACGCTTTGAATCATTAGATTGCGTACAAAGTCGGTGTCGGAGGAGCGGAAGTTGAACGAACTATTTTTTGCGAACCAGCATGCGGATCGGGGTTCCCTCGAATCCATATTCCTCACGGATTTGGTTCTCGAGAAAGCGGAGATAGGCGGGGGTGATGTTGTCAGGATGACCGACAAACAAGGCAAAGACCGGTGGGTGGGTGGCAACTTGGGTCACGAAGGCAGATTTGGTGATCTTCGTCGGTTTGCCTTTCCGCACCGGCAGGGGATGGGTGGCGAGGATCTCCTGGAGGAACTTGTTCAAGGCTCCGGTCGGAATCCGTTTTGAAAACGCTGCGAATACCCGATCAATGGTCGGAAAGAGCTGGCTAAGCGAATGGGGGCGCGCGGCGGATGCGAAGAGGACCGGGGCCCAAGCCAGGAAGGGAAAGCGTCGATGAAGTTCCTGTTCGACTTGCTGCCGGGCCTGGCTGTCGCCTTCTCGGAGATCCCATTTATTCACCAGGAGGAAACAGGCTCGGCCTTGCTTGATGATGATCCCGGCGATCTTCGTGTCCTGCTCAGTCACGCCTTCCGTGGCATCGAGTAGCAAGATCCCGAGGTCGGACCGTCCGATGGCCAAGTGCGATCGGACCACGCTATAACCTTCAATTCCACGGTCGATCTTTCCTCGCCGACGAATTCCGGCGGTATCGGTGAAGAGATACTTGCGTTCTTGGTGGAGGGCGATCGAATCGATCGAATCTCTGGTGGTGCCCGGCACATCGCTGACCACCACTCGATCCTCCCCAAGCACAGCGTTCACCAGCGTGGATTTGCCGACATTCGGCCGCCCCACTACGGCAATGCGGGGCATCGTCGTCTGCTCAGCATTCTCTTCCGGGACCGGGAGGAGTGGATAGATCGCATCCAGAAGATCGGAGACGCCGATGCCATGTTCCGCAGAGATCATGTAGAGCGTATCCGTACCCAATTGATAGAAATCCGCCACGAGCATTTCGACTTTGGGCGTGTCGATCTTGTTAATGACGACAAACAACGGCTTCGGCGTTCCGCGCAAGAGGCGGACCACTGCTTGGTCCGGGGTCGTCAGCCCGGTCCGGCCATCCATCAGCAGGATCAA